>JALZAH010000297.1 GCA_030948425.1 Actinomycetota bacterium | reverse complement strand
ATCTTGGGGAGAAGCCCCCGCTGCAGTTGCTCGGCCACCCGATGCTCGGCGGTGTAGAGGCGGGCGTTGTCGAGCGCCACTGCGGCGCGGTCGGCTATCTGGGCGGCCAGGTCCACGTCGGCTTCGTCGTAGTGTCTGGGTCGACCCTGGCCGTTGTCTCTGCGCAGCAGGGTGATGGCTCCGAGGATTCCGCCGCGGGCGACCAGAGGGACGACGAGGATCGACGACAGACCCAGCTGGTGATAGATGGATGCCACCTCGGGGTCCGGCGTGCTCATCGCCAGATACATCTCGGTGCAGTCGGCGATCAGGGTCGGCCGGCCGGTGTCGAGGGTGCGGGTCAACGAGCTTGTCGGGTTCCGGCGCCGGGGGAGGCGGCGTTCGGCATCTTCAAAGCGGCTCTTGGCCTCGGGGTCGGTGGCGGCCACCGCAGCCAGGCGATCCCCGATGATCTCGTCTTGGAGGTCGACGATGCAGATGTCGGCGAAGCGGGGAACCATCAGGGCGGCCAGGCGGTCGAGAACGGGGTCCAGGTCCAGGGTGGAGGACAGGGCGATGCTGAGCTCGGCGAGCAACGCCAGGCGCGAGCGGGCGGCGTCGGAGGCGGCCAGGGCCTGACGTTCGGCATCGAGGAGCCTGGCGTTGTCGATCAGCGTCCCGGCCCGTTGGCCGAGCTCGATGGCCAGCTTCTGGTCGTCGCCGGTCCATGGCCCGCTGCGGGTACGGCCCAGGGACAGTGCGCCGACCGTGTGGGTGGACGCCCGCAACGGCACGGTCAACAAGCTGCGCAGGCCGAGAGGTCCACATGACCGGGCCACCTCCGAGCCATCGTCGCAGGAGGCACCCAAGGTGGCACCATCGATCTCGGGGATCAGCTCGACGGAGCCCGAGGCGATCACTGCGCCGGGCCCCCACGCCTGATCGGTGGAGACGGCGATGTTGTCCAGCTCCTGCTCGAAGCCGGCCCGGCGTGCAGGGTCGCCATGGTGGGTGGCAGTGAGGACGGGCCGTCCCTCATCACCGACGAGGTAGACGGCGCACCAGTCGGCCAGGACGGGGACGACGGCGGCACTGAGAACCGACAGGCGGGCGTCCACCCCCTGGGCCTCCGCCAGGGTCAGTCCAACGGTGGCGAGGATCTCGAATCGGGCTGGCAACGACTCGGAGACGATCTGGGTCTCCCGGCGCGAGGTGACGTCGGCCATGACCCCGACCGCCCCGACGACCACGTCATGGTCGTCGACGATCACCCTGCCGCTGCACTCCAACCACCGCACCTTGTCGTCGGGGCAGACGATCCGGTATTCGACCCGGCCGATGCCCCGCTCGGTCGACGCTGCCGCCATCGCCGTCACCACCCTGTTTCGATCCTCGGGGTGGACGATCTCGAGCCAGGCATGGATGGTTTCCGGTAGGCACGCCGGGTCCAGGCCGAACATCGTCGCCAGTCCCTCCCCCCAGCTGATCCGTCGGGAGGGTCGGTCCCAGCTCCACAACCCCAGGCCCCCAGCGGCCAGGGCCATCGCCAGGTGATCCCGCTCCTCGGCCAGGGCCCGTTCTCTTGTCGTCTGAGCGGCCATGGCAGTGGCGGTGGCGGTGGGGGCGTCGGTGGGCGAGGGCCCGGCGCTGGCGGAGGGAGCGGCGAGTATCGGTTCTGGCGCGCTCCCCGCCGTCATGGAACCGATTGTAGTGCTGGGTCCTCAGCCCACCCTGGCGGTCACCGTGTCGGCCAGATGGGAGGGCAGGAAGTCATAGTGGTCGTGGCGGAGCCCGAAGCGCCCACGCCCTCCGGTGGCGGCGCGCAGCTCGGTGGCGTAGCGGGAGAGCTCCGAGGTCGGCACCAGGGCGGTGATCCGGGACCACCCGTTGTCGACCGGCTCGGTGTTCTGCACACGACCGCGCCGGGAGCTCAGGTCACCGAGCACCTCTCCCTGGCAGACGTCGGGGACGAGGACCTCCACGGCCGACACCGGCTCGAGGATCACGGGGACCGCAGCCGTCAGGGCCTCTCGCAGGGCCAGCGCTCCGGCCATCTTGAAGCTCATCTCCGACGAGTCGACGGGATGGTACTTGCCATCCACACACGTAACCCGGACGTCGACGACCGGAAACCCGTGGACGCCGCCGGAGGCCATGGCCTCCTCCACGCCTCTGGCTACGGCAGGGACGAGCTGGCGGGGAATGGCCCCACCGACCACCTTGTCCACGAACTCGAAACCGGCGCCCCGCTCCAAGGGTTCGATGCTCACCATGGCCACCCCGTACTGGCCGTGGCCTCCGGTCTGCTTCTTGTACCTCCCTTCCCCGGGTGCGGCCGCCGTGATGGTCTCGCGATAGGCGACCACGACGTCCTCGGTGTCGACGACGACACCGAAGCGACGCGACAGGCGCTCGACGGTGACCGCCAGATGGGTGTCGCCCATCCCGACCAGCAGGGTCTGGTGCGTCTCGTCGTGGCGACGGACAGCCAGGGAGGGGTCCTCCTCGCAGAGGCGGTGCAGTGCCGTCATCAACTTGTCGTCGTCGCCCGCCGAGTGCGGCCGGATGCCGATGGCCAGGACGGGCTCAGGAGGAACGGCCACCACGACGCTCACCGGGGTACCCTTGGGGGCCAGGGTGTCGCCCACGGCGACGTCGTTGAGCTTGGAGACAGCCCCGATATCCCCGGCAACGAGCTCGGTCACCGCCAGCTGTTCGCTGCCCCGCATGGCGAAGGGAGCGTGCAGCCGCTCATCGGCCCGGGTGCGGGCGTTGACCAGCACGGTGTCGGCACCGAGGGTGCCGGAGAGCACCTTGAACATCGAGATGCGCCCGACGTGGCGGTCCGCCACCGTCTTCCACACCAGCGCCAATGGCTGACCGCTGGGGTCGGCGACGACTTCGGTGGTAGCCGGCATCGAAGCTGCGTTGGCACCATGTTGGTGGGGGATGGTGACGGTGACGGCAGGGCGGTCGAGCGGTGAGGGACCGAGCTCACAGATGAAGCTGGCCAGCCGGTCGATGGCCACCTCGGCGGTCGCCGAGCCGACCACCACGGGGAAGACCTGGGCGGCCGCCACGCCCAGCGCCAGGGTCTTCTCCAGGCGTTCGACCGAGGGGACCTCGCCGTCGAGGTAACGCTCCATCAGCTCGTCGTCTGCGACGACGATGCCCTCGACGAGGTTGTCGTGCACCTCGTGCTCGGTGATCTCCATGTCGTCGGGTATGGCGCCGGGGCTCGGATGCCCGTCTGCATAGGTGATGGCGGTGTCACTCAACAGGTCGGCGACCCCCCGAAACGACGACTCCTCACCGATCGGCAGGTCCAGAGGGGCGATCCCTGCCCCGAATGTGGCGCGCAGCTGCTCGAGCGTCCGCGAGAAGCTGGCCCGCTCCCGGTCCAACTTGTTGATGAAGATCATCCTGGGCAGGCCCAGGCCGGCGGCCGCTCGCCACAGGGCCTCGGTCTGGGCCTCGACGCCGTCCACGGCGCTGACCACGAACACGGCGAGATCTGCGACGGAGAGGGCGGCGAGGGCCTCACCGGCGAAATCTGCGTAGCCGGGGCAATCGAGCAGGTTGAGCTTGTGGCCCGACCACTCGGCGACGGCCACCGACGCCGACAGCGAGATCTGTCGATGTCGCTCCTCGGGTTCGTGATCGCTGACCGTGGTGCCGTCCTCCACTCGACCGGGGCGGCCGACGGCACCGGCGACGTGGAGGATGGCCTCGGTCAGGGTCGTCTTGCCGACACCGCCGTGGCCCACGAACGCCACGTTTCGGATCTTCGCCGGTGGATAGCTCGACACCGATCTCGACATGAACAGCCTCCCCCGCCCCGGTGACGCCGGGGCTCCCGACCGAGGTGGCGCCCGGCCGTCCAGACACCATCACGCTACCGCCTCGACGGCCAGGCGCGAAGCCTCAGATGAGCCGGCTCAGCGTCGGCGGACCGCCAGCCACAGACTTGCGGGTAGCAGGACGCCAACGGCGACGGGGACGATCCACCATGACGGTACCGAGGTCCGGCTGACCCCGTAGGTCACCGCCAGTGCCACCACCACCCCGGCGGCCACCCTCCAGTCGTCGCCGATGACGAAGTCATACCAGAAGGCGCCGAACGAGCGAAGGTGTCGGCGGGCCCTGAGCATCAGACCGTCCTGACGGGCTTCGGCGGCTTCACGGCATCCGCTTTGACGCCCGACGACCGGCGCAGCAACGCCGACAGACCGATCCCGAAGAGGGCGACGGCGGGCACGACGGCGAGCAGAGCGGCGTCGTTGCCGGGCCAGGTGGCCCCCGCACCCTCGGCTCCCCAGAACATGCCGAACGAGGTCAGCATCACGCCGACCACGAACTTCATGGTGTTCTCCGGGACCCTGGCCAGCGGGGCTCGCACGGCGACGCCCAGAACGACAACGAACAGAACGGCGGCACCGGCAGCGAGCGCAGCCAGGGGTATGTCGTGCTGATTGCTGCCGAAGGTCAGCGCGATGAACGCCACCTCGAGGCCTTCGAGGACGACACCTTTGAACGACAGGGTGAACGCGTACCAGTCCGGTACGGCGCCCCGTCGCTCGGTGGTGGCCGCTTCGGCGGCAGCAACCTGGCGGAGGTAGATCTGGGCCTCGTCGTGGAGGGCCTTGCGGCCGCTCGCCCGAAGCACAGCCTTGCGGAGCCATTGGAGCCCGAAGACCAACAGGAGCCCGCCCACCACCAGGCGCAGGCTCCTCAACGGGATGGCGGAGATCGCCGGGCCGATGGCGGCCACGAGCACGGCGAGCACGGCGAGTCCGGCGAAGACGCCGATGATGGCCGACCGCCAGTTTCGGGTCGTTCCTGCGGCCAGGACGATGGTGGTGGCCTCGACGGCTTCGACCGTACAGGCCAGGAACACGGCGAGGAACAGAGCGCCGGCGCTCATCGTGGACTCCGATCGATCCAGCCACCGAGCGTCGACCGATGCACGACACGACGGTAACAGTCAGCGCGCCGAATCGGTCGCCGGGTTCTTCGTCGCTCACACCCCGACGGCGGTGACCATCTCATTGAGGGCATTGTCGAGGTAGCCGAGAAGGCGCTGCAGGTGGGGCACGCTCTTTCGGCACCCGGTCAGGCCGAAGTCGAGGCTTCCGTTGTAGCTGGTGACCGTGATGTTGAGCGCCTGGCCGTTGAAGGGGATGGACAGGGGATAGAGCCCCTCGAGCTGGGCGCCCCGCAGATAGAGAGGCTTGCCGGGCCCGGGAATGTTGGAGATGATGATGTTGAACGGCGGGGGAGCCACGCTGCGCAGCATGCTCACCGATGACGCCACCAGTGGGGCCATGACCATGGCGCTGAGCGCCGTGGCCTGCAGCTGGCTGGACTGACCGAGGGCGGCCTTGCCCATGCCGATCGATGCCTTGATGGTGGCCAGCCGCTCGACCGGGTCGGTGACGTTCGTGGCCAGATCGCAGCGAATTGCGCCCACGGCGTTGCCGGTCGACTCGGCCGCCTCGGCGCTGCGCATCGACACCGGTGTCATGGCCACCAGCGAAGCCTCAGGTAGGGCACCCAGAGACCGAAGGTACTCTCGCAGGGCGCCGCCGCACATGGCCAGCACGACGTCATTGACGGTGGCGTCGGCGGCTTTGGCCACGTCGCGGACGCGCTCCAAAGGCCAGCCCTGGGCGGCGTAGCGACGGGACCCGGTGATGGGGACGTTGAGGATCGTCTTCGGCGCTATCCCGGTGCGCTGGGTCTTGTCATCGCTCATGGACCGCCCGACGATCCGAGCCAGACCGGGTCCAAGCTCGAGGACCTCCTTGGCGTTGCGCAACAGGTTCTGGGGCAGCCCGGCCAGCCCCCCGGTTGAGCCTCGGGACCGGCTCCGGCGGGGCCGGGTAGCCCAGGGGAGCGGGGTGTCACGGTCCTCGGGGTCCTCGCTCAGGGTGCGTTCGAGCAGGCGCAGGGCGGATACACCATCGACGAGCGAGTGGTGCACCTTGGTGTAGACGGCGAAGCGGCGATGGTCGAGACCTTCGATCAGGTGGACCTCCCACAGCGGTCGGTGGCGGTCGAGAGGAGTGCCGTGCAGACGGGAGGTCAACGCCAGGAGCTCCCTGACTCGACCGGGAGGGGGGAGGGCGGAGTGGCGGACGTGGTGCTCGAGATCGACGTCGGCGTCGAGGGCCCAGGCATACGCGCCAGCCGTGGCCAGGGACCGGTAGGGTCGCTGGCGGAACAGCCGGGCCACGTCGCTCGACGCCATGATCTCTTCGTAGAGCTCCCCGACCCACTGGCGCTTCGCCCCTTGAGGAAGCTTGAAGACCTGAAGGCCACCCACGTGCATGGGCTGGGTGCGCGTCTCGATCAGGAGGAACGCTGCGTCGATCGGCGACATCAGCGGCATCGGGTGGCCTTCCTCTCAGACACCCGGCGGGTCGCAGGGCGTGAACGATCGTCAACCTAGCCAAACGAGGTCCCGGGCTCGGCAGGTAGCGCTGGGCGAGTTCGTCTGCGTCTACCGCAAGCGCGACCACCGGATGGCGTTCTACTCCGCCCTTCGCCAGATCTACCTTGACGACGCCTTCGGCCGATCAGGGTTCTGGACCTGGCTCCCCCAGATGGACACCCCGGCCCTGTTCATCTGGGGTGATCGGGATCGGCTGGTACCGGCGGGCTTCGCTCGCCATGTCACCTAAGCCGTACCCCGCTCCGTGTCGGTGGCCTTCGAGGACTGCGGTCACGTGCCGCAGTTCGAGCTGCCGGAGCGCACCAGGGAGACGATCCGTGCTTTCCTGGCCGAGCTCCGCCCCCACCCGCTCGCCCCCACCCGCTGGCCTGACGTCGACCGTCCCTGGCTCACTCGGCGGTCAGGGCGTCGATCAGGTCGTCGAGGGCGGCATCGACGTCGACGTGGTGGACGACCGACACCGCAGGATGATCCGGCTCCGGGGCAGGGAGCGGGCGAAGGTCGATGAGGGTGGCGCCACGGGTGAGTCGACCGTGCAACTCGACGTGCACGGGCGCCGGGCGGCTGATGGCCAGGGACGGGTGGACAAGGACGGCGGCGGCGAGCGCGTCGTGCACCGGGCAGCCCCGGCGACCCAGCCGCTGCTGGTAGATGTCGAGATAGAACTGGAGGGCCTGCCAGGAGAACTGCGCTCTGGGCGACGGCGACCTTCCCAAGCGCTCCAGGTGATCCTGGCCCAGGATGGTGGCCATGGTCACGTCCAGGCCGACGGCGGTCAGGGGCCATCCCGCGTCCATCACCAGCGCCGCCGCCTCTGGGTCGTGGAAGATGTTGGCCTCGGCGAAAGGGGTGACGTTGCCGGGGACTGAGAAGGCGCCCCCCATGACGACCACCTGGGCCCAACAACCACGGTAGCTGGGGTTCGAAGAGCAGGGCGAGCGCCAGGTTGGTGAGCGGTCCGGTGGCCAGCACGGACAGCTCGCCAGGGCGTTGGCGGGCCAAGGTGACGAGCTGCTCGGCCGCCGAACCGGTGGCGGTCCGCCAGCGGTGGTCTCGGGCGGCGCCGCCCAGACCATCGTCGCCGTGCACCGACTCCGACGTGTGCAGGGCCTGGGCGAGGGGCCGAGACGCCCCCACGGCGACAGGGATGTCGGGTCGACCGGCCAGGGCCAGAACCTGGAGGCTGTTGCGAGCGGCGGCGGCCACCGGGACGTTGCCGTGCACGCAACCGACGGCGACGATGTCGACCTCGGGCTGGCGGGTCAGGTACAGCAGGGCCAGGGCGTCGTCGACTCCGGTGTCGCAGTCGACCACCATCGGCAGGGTGGGCATGGGTGCTCCGGGATGGATCGTCGGGTGCGAACGTGCATCTAAGCACCCGGGTTGGGGAGCCATCCGACCCGCGGGCGCTGATGAGCCGGAGCGATGATCTGCTAGCACAGGACCATGTCGCTCACCCTTGGTTCCGTCGCACCGTTCGGCCGCCCGACCGGAGGTCATGCCAACTTTCAGATTCCCGCCAAACCGGCTCATCTGCTGTACCTGCATGAGCTTCCACAGCGGATACGAGGCGAGTTCGCAGGGACCATGATCGCCGAGTCGAGCTCGGCGCGGATGCTGCACGAGACGCGCATGCTGCCCCGCTGGTACCTGCCTCGTGGCGATGTGGCTGTCGATCTCCTCGAGCCCAGCGACACCTCGACGCACTGCCCATTCAAGGGCGACGCCCGGTACTGGAACCTTCGCGTCGGCGAAGATCTGGTCGCCGACGCCTTCTGGGAGTACCCCGAGCCGTTGCCCGACTCCCCGCCGTTGGCCGACCTGCTCGCCCCTGACATGGACAAGCTGACGGCGTGGTGGGAGGAGGACGAGGAGCTCGTCGGCCACCCGAAGGATCCGTTCCACCGGGTCGACCTTCGCCGGAGCTCGAGGACGGTGACGGTTTCGCTGGGCGGCGCCGTGGTGGCGTCGACCCATCACCCTCTGGCCGTCGACGAGACGGGCTTCCCCACCCGGTGGTACGTGCCCATCGCCGATGTCGACGCCGGGTCCCTGACGCCGACGGAGACCTCGACGATCTGCCCGTACAAGGGGTCGGCCAGCTACTGGCGTCTGCGGGGGCGCAGCGGTCAGGTCGTCGACGCTGCCTGGGGCTATGACGATCCCCGTCCGGGCATGGAACGCCTCGCCGGCCACGTTTGCTTCGCCGCCTCACACGACGTCACCGTCGACGTCGTCTGAATCAGCACCCGTCGAGCATCAGCGCCCGTCGAGCATCAGCGCCCGTCGAGCATCAGTGGCCCTTGGACAGGAGCCAGCCCTTGGGGCCGGCCAGGTCGTCGGCCTCCTTTGGCCCCCACGAGCCACGCTCGTAGACGACCGGCTGGCGGTGGCAGCCGAGGATGGGCCCGGCGACCTTCCACACATGGGCCAGGCCGTCGGGCCGAGTGAACAGGGACCGGTCGCCCAGGAGCACATCGTGAATCAGCCGGGCGTAGGCGGGCAGCGACGGGGTGTGGAACACGTGACCGAGCGGCAGGTTGACGTCGATCGAGCCCAGGGTGGAGGTCGGGCCCGGCTGCTTGGTCACCATCGACAGGTTGATCTCCCCGTCCCCGGAGAGCTCGAAGGACAACACGTTCCCTTCCGCAGGTGGTTCCCCCAGTCCCTCGACAGGCTCTCGGAACACCACGCTGACCCGCTGATGGCTCTCGGCCAGGCACTTGCCGGTGCGCAGGAGGAACGGCACATCCCGCCACCGGTCATTGTCGATCCACAAGCGAGCAGCGACGAACGTCTCGGTACGCGAATCGTCGGCGACGGCGTCGAGGTCGCCATAACCCTCATACTGGCCGAGCACCACCTCGTCAGTCGACAGCGGTCGGAAGCACCCGATCACCTGTTCGCGGGCCTCGGCGATCTGCTCGGCGTTGAGCGTCGTCGGGCATTCCATTGCCACCTCGCCGACCAGCTGGAACAGGTGGGTGACGAGCATGTCGAGTACGGCTCCGGTGCCGTCGTAGAACTCGGCCCGCATGCTCACGTCGAGGGTCTCGGGAACGTCGATCTCCACCCGTTCGATATGACCGGCGTCCCATGCCCCGGAGAACAGGCCGTTGGCGAAGCGCATCACATGGATGTCCTGGGTTGCCTCCTTCCCGAGGAAGTGGTCGATGCGGTACACTTGGTCCTCATCGAATACGGCGTGGACCACACGGTCCAGCTCGCTGAACGAAGAGGCGGACGTGCCGAACGGCTTCTCGTAGACAACCCGGGACCCTTCCACGAGACCGTGCTCGCCCAGTCCCTCGGTCAACTTGGTGAAGGCGGTAGGCGGTACGGCGAGGTAGTGGATGCGCTCGGCCGAGCCGCCCAGATCCTCGTCGGCCTCGCTGAGCACGTCCAACAGGCTCCCCGGGTCTTTCGAGTGGAAACCGCCCCCGGCGAAGCGGAGACGGGAGCGGAACTCCTCCCAGGGGCCGTCCTCGGGCTTGGGCCCGAACTCCTCCAGGCTGGCGCGCACGCGCTCCTGAAAGTTCTCATGGGACACGTCACCGCGCCCGTTGCCCACCAGGCGCCAGTCCTCAGGGAGCAGTCCGGCCTGAGCCAACCTGAAGAACGCGGGGAGGACCAGCCGGTGAGCCAGGTCACCGGTTCCACCGAACAGCACGAAGACCGTCGGTTGGGGCACGAGGCGGGCATCAACCATGAAGCTTCTCCTGGGATCGGGGGGAATTCCTCCTCCTATTCTGCCCGGTTCTGCACCACGGGAGCGCCTGGCCCCGCCCCGGGAAGCGACCGGGTCCTCGGTTCGCCACCGGAACGGCCCGAGAGCCGCTCCGGTAAAATGGCCCGAAGGGCTCGCTGGCGCCGTGCGGCCCCTACACTGGGGGCTTGGCCCGGCTGACCAGCATCGCCTCGTCCACCTGCCATGTGCTGCGCTCAGCAGCGCCGTCGGTGATGATCGCCACCATCATCCCGCTGGGTCTGTTCTACCTGGGTCTGGCTCTGGGTTCGGTGGTGACCGCCATCGTCATCTCTGTGGTGTACGCCTACGGGGTAGCCGTCTACCAGTACCTGCGGTGGCGGCGAGTATCGGGGATGTTGCTGATGACGCTGTTCATGGTCACCCTGCGGGCCGGCACCGCGGCCGCCTCCGGCCAGCCGTTCATGTACTTCGCCGTCCCGGTGGCCGAGACGGCCGGCTTCGCCGTGCTCTTCCTGGCCACCATGTTGACCAAGGAGCCGTTGATCGTCCGTCTGGCCAGGGACTTCGTCCCCGACCTGGCCGACGACTTCGCGTCGCGCCGGCAACTGATCCGCTGGCTGTCGCTGGTGTGGGCGGTCACCTATCTGGCCAGTGCCGGGACCACGCTGCTGTTGTTGCTCACGCAGTCCATCCCCGTGTACATGGGCGCCCACGAGTTCGCCGGATGGGGATGGATCGGGGCCGGCATTGCCGTGTCCGTCGGGCTGTGTCGCTGGCGAGCCCACGGACTGTTCCGGGCCGCCATGGCGCTGCGCCACAACCTGGGGGCCCAAGCCGCCTGAGGCGGTTGAGTCCCGCGCCGGCCGAGCTGATTGAAGCGATGGACCGCAGAGGTAAGTACGACATGGATCACCGCGAGGTGGGTCCGGACGGACCGCTCGAAGGAGACCGCATGGCCGCCACGTCCAGCCCACCCATCGTCGTCCGTCTGACTCAGGAGGACTCAGCTCGACACTTCGCGGCCGACATCCGCCAGGGTCTTGCTTGCCGGCCCCGCTGGATACCACCCAAGTGGCTTTACGACCCACTCGGTTGCGAGCTGTTCGAGACCATCACCACCCTCGAGGAGTACTACCCGACCCGCGCTGAGCGGGCCATCCTCGAAGCGCATGCCGATGACATCGCCAAGCTCTCGGGGGCAGCGACGCTGATCGAGCTCGGATCGGGCACGTCCGACAAGACCCTGCGGCTCATCGACGCTCTCTCCTCCGCCGGCAGCCTCGAACGCTTCGTGGGTTTTGACGTGGCCGAACCAACGTTGAGCGACGCCCTGATCGGCCTGGCGCGCCGCTATCCGACGCTCGAGTTGTCGGGGGTGGTCGGTGACTTCGAGCGCCACCTCGATGCCCTGCCTGACGTGGCCGGGCGCATGATCGTGCTTCTCGGAGGAACGGTGGGCAACCTCGACCCCGGGCGCCGAGCAGCTCTGCTGGGCGACATGGCCATGCTCCTGCATCCGGGCGAGCACCTGCTGCTCGGCATCGATCTGGTCAAGGATCCATTCCGGCTGGTGGCGGCCTACAACGACCGCCAAGGCGTCACCGAGCGCTTCGAGCGCAACATCCTCACGGTGGTCAACACCACCCTGGGCGCCACGTTCGATCCGGCCACCTTCGATTACGTGGCTCGCTGGGTACCGAAGGCGTCCCGCATCGAGATGGTCCTGCGCTCGCGACTCGCCCAGCGCGTCGAGGTGCGCGACCTGCACCTCATCGTCGACCTGGAGGCCGGGGAGAACATCCAGACGGAGATCAGCACCAAGTTCAGCGTCGACGGCATGGCCGCAGAGCTGGCTGCCGCCGGTCTCGGTGTGGTCGGCACCTGGACCGATCCTGCCGGTGACTTCGCACTGATGCTGGCCGAGCGGCGCTGACCCCGCACCCACTCGCCCTCTTCACCTGCGGCGTCAGGCGTCGCTCGTACCGGCCACATCCCCCAGACCGAGCTCGTCGATGCTGATCTGGCGCATCTCCACCTTGCGGACCTTGCCGGTCACCGTCATGGGAAACTCGTCGACCACCCTCACGTAACGGGGGATCTTGTGGTGGGCGATGCGTCCCTCACAGAAGCTCTGCACGGCGGCGGCGTCGAGAGGCGGGCGTCCGGCCCGGACGCAGATCCATGCCATCAGCTCCTCGCCGAAGCGCTCATCGGGTACGCCGATCACCTGCACATCCTCGATGTCGGGGTGACTGTAGAGGAACTCTTCGATCTCGCGCGGTGAGATGTTCTCGCCGCCTCTGATGACCAGGTCCTTGATGCGCCCGGCGATCTTGACGTATCCGTCCTCACCCATGATGGCAAGGTCGCCGGTGTGCATCCAGCGGGCGGCGTCGATGGCGTCCTTGGTGCGTTCGGGGTCGTCCCAGTACCCGAGCATCACCGAATAGCCCCGGGTGCACAGCTCGCCGGACTCACCGGTGGCCACGGTCAGCCCGTTGGCCGGGTCGACGACCTTGACCTCCAGGTGGGGCATGACCCGACCGACCGTCGAGGTGCGTCGTTCGACGTCGTCGTCGGCGCGCGTCTGGACCGACACCGGAGACGTCTCCGTCATGCCGTAACAGATGGCAACCTCACCCATGCCCATCTCGGTCATGACCCGCTTCATGACCTCGACGGGGCACGGCGAACCGGCCATGATCCCGGTCCGCAGACTGGACAGGTCGCTGGTGGCGAACGCCGGGTTGCCCAGCTCGGCGATGAACATGGTGGGGACGCCGTAGAGGGAGGTGACCTGCTCGGAGGCGACGGCGGCGAGCGTAGCTGCCGGGTCGAAGAGGGGTGCGGGGATCACGATGGTCGATCCGTGGGTGGTGCAGCCCAGGTTGCCCATGACCATGCCGAAGCAATGGTAGAAGGGCACCGGCAGGCACACCCGATCGGCTTCGCTGTAGCCCAGCAGCTCGGCGACAAAGAAGCCGTTGTTCAAGATGTTGTGATGCGACAGCGTCGCACCCTTGGGGAACCCCGTCGTCCCCGAGGTGTATTGGATGTTGATCGGGTCGTCGAAGCGCAGAGCGGAGGCCACCTCGTCGAGGTCGGCGTCGGAGACGGGGGCGCCCCCCTCCACAAGTCGCTCCCACGATGGATCGCCGATGTAGACGACGTCGCGGAGGCGGTCGAGCCCGGGGCGCACCTCGTCGACCATGGCCCCGAAGTCACCAGTCTTGACCCGGGTGGCGCAGACCAAGGTCCTCGAACCGGACTGGCCCAGCACGTAGCTCAACTCCGAGGTCCGGTAGGCGGGGTTGACGGTGACCAGGACGGCGCCGATCACTGCGGTGGCGTACTGGGTGGCCACCCACTCGGCGTTGTTGGGAGACCAGATGGCCACCCGATCGCCGGGGCGCACGCCCGAGGCCAGCAGGCCCTTGGCCACCGAGCGGACCCAAGCCTGGAGCTCCAGATAGGTCCAGCGGCGCCCCGATGCCACATCGATCAGGGCCTCGTTGTCGCCCACCCGAGCCACGGTGGCGGCCAGGTTGGCACCGATGGTCTCGCCGAGCAGGGGCTGCTCGGACGTTCCGTGGGCATACGACGAGCGCAGAGGCACCAGTCTCTCCTGTCTGCGGTTCTGCGGTCCCCTGACCGCGCCTGGACGACGGTAGGTCGTCCATCCCCCGTGGCGCTAGCAGGTCAGGCGACGAGCCCGCCAGGTCCGTCCTGCCGTGTCAACCCGACCTGGCCGTGGTGGCTCCGGTGGCTGCGTTCCAGCTGATGATCCCCGACACGAGGTTGTTCTGTCGCCCGCCGGGGATGGCGAACTCGTCACTGGTCGGGTAGCCGAGGGCGCTGCGCTCCCAGCCCAGCGCCGCCCACCGGTCGCGGATGGCGCCATGGATCGACCACGCCCCTCTCGCTGGGGTCCAATAGATCGATCCGTCGTCGGCGAAGTGATTGAACCGTCCGACCCCGTCGGGGGTCCCGGTCTCATCGGTGACGGGATAGCCGAGGGGGCTGCGCTCCCAGCCCAAAGCCGCCCAATGGTCCCGGATGCCACCATGGATCGACCACGCCCCGGTCGTCGGTGTCCAATAGATCGATCCGTAGTCGGCGAAGTGGTTGAACCGCCCGATCCCGTCGGGGGTCCCGGTCTCGTCGGTGACAGGGAACCCGAGGAGACCGCTAGGGCCACCCAGGGCGAGGTAGTGGGCCAGGATCGCCC
>JALZAH010000496.1 GCA_030948425.1 Actinomycetota bacterium | reverse complement strand
GCACGAGAGTGTCCAACTCAGCTGGCGTCACACTGCCGGGTGCAAACAAGTTCCCTACCGCAGCTCGATCACCGACCAGGCCATTTGCAAAAAGCCCCATCACGGCTTCAAGTGCGCCGGTCGGACTATGCGCGTAGCACGACCAACTCCCGTCCTGACCGTGATTTGCCGTCCCGTCAGCGGTTATGGGGAGCTTGAACCCTCTGACATCGACCCAAGTGGTCTGAGCGGGTGCGTTGCTGGGGATCGCGTCCGATACCACGGAGGCCAGCTGACATCCACCGGCGGCTACCGCTGGGTGAGATTTGGCCGTGGATGAGGACCGGGTGGCCACGATGGCCACGACCCCGGCAACCACCCCGACCACGACGACGACGGCCGCGACGAGCGACCACAGCTTGCCGCCGAAGACCTCCCGCCCGAAGAACCCTCCGCCGCCGCCCCGGCCGCCGCCTGATTCGTCTGCCATCAGCTCAGGAAGGTCGTTACGAGCGTCACGGCGCTCGACGCGATGATGAGCAAGAAGATGACCTTGACGAACCCGCCGAACACGTCAGTGACCCCTCGGCCTTCTTTGTGCGCGACGACGCCCATGATGACCAGCACGATGATGCCGACCACAGCGGCGGCGCCAGCGATCCATTTCAAGTCCCCTACCAGAGTGTTGAACGCCGACGACACCTGGGCGCTCGGTGCTGTCGGTCCCGGGTTTCCGTAGGCGCCTGCGGCCAACACGCTTGTTGCGAAGCGATCCAACATGGGTTGTTCTCCTGTCGTTGTGTTTTACGGTGATGGTTCGGCTACCGCCGCGACGTATCGCTGGGCGGTCATGGTGGCGGCGACGATGGGCACCAGGCCCCCGGCCTCGCCGGCCGACACTCGGGTGCCGATCTGGTCGAGCACGCCTCGCACAGCGCGTGGTGCGGTCTGGATGGTGACCGGCTCGCCGCAGCGCCATGCTTCGACCCACGGCACGTGCCAGGCGTAGCGGTACCCGCCCGCAGCGTGGCGGCGAAGGTGTCGCAGCCCGGTCGGCAACCTCCCAGGGGTGTCGGCCACCGTGACCAGTCCGACGACCTTGCCCGCGCCGGGCCACGGCTCACAAGCGAACTTCTTGGCCGACAACAAGCCCACCGCGGTGGTCCGACAGACCACGATCATCCACTCGTCGGGAAGGAACTTCCCCGGGCCCGACACGAAGCCTCGAGGGTCGAGCTGCGCCAGCGTGGACACCCCGGCGCCGCCGTGGAGGGGCCACCACTGCCACCGGGCATCTCGTTCCACCATTGTCCGCCTCTCCACTCTGTCTTCCTGCACACCGTTACATTAAGATCAGCCCACTGTACTCTGTCCCCCGACCACGAGCGGTGTTTCCCTACTGTGTCAGACCCGTGTGACAAAAGCCGCGATACACGACAGGCACCGAAACGGCCGTCGGCTGCAACTACCGTGCTCGGCCATGACGGACCGTCAGAGCGAGGCCAACCCCCGAGCCCGAGTAGGTGTGTCCACCACACCCGAGTTCGCCAGGACGCTCCGCCGGACCGCAGCCACCCACGACATGCGACTCAGTTCCCTCGTCGTCGCCGGCCTTGCCTACGTGCTCGACCACCCGCGGATCCTCGCCAAAGTGGTGCTGGCAGGCAAGGCCATCGACCAGGAGCAGACCGCCATCCGCCTGGCTTCCCGGTGGCCCAACCGGCCCTCCGACCAGCACTAGAACCACCACTCCCCCACTCGAGCGCCTCTTTCAGCCGTCCCCCCAACCGCCGAGTCGATGTCACACCGTCGGGATACCGTGTTGGTAGCGGAAGGCACCCCGCCAGCCTCCGCCTAATACCGCACCCCTCGGGTCCCGCCACCCGGGGGGTGCGACGCGTCCGGCCCTCTCCCGGCCCCGCCGTGGTCAACGACGGTCCACCTCCACACCACCCGGTGCTGCTCGCCCCCAGACTGGTTGAACAGGCCCGAGGCTCCCGGCGGTGAAGTCCCTGCACCACGACGACGTGGTTCCTGTGACCCCAGCCGGTTTCGCTTCCGGCCCGGCCCGGGTTGATGGCTCGGTCGCAGCCTGCCACGCCGCCGGCCCGGCGCAACCCCTCCCGCATCGACCATGTCTCCGCTCCCGGGGTACGGCACACGTGCCTTGCGCCGGCCCTTCCCGGCGCGGCCTAGCAGCACCCAGCATCACCCGAACCGAACCAGAAAGGAAACCCCGAAATGGCAACAGGAAACAGCGTCACCGTGGTAGGCAACCTCACCCGAGATCCCGAACTGCGCTTCACCCCATCCGGCCAAGCGACCACCACCTTCGGCCTTGCCGTCAACCGCCGCTGGCAGAACCGCCAGACCCAGGAGTGGGACGAGAGCACCTCCTACTTCGACGTGGTGTGCTGGGCTCAGATGGCGGAGAACGTCGCCCAAAGCCTCAGCAAGGGCACCCGGGTCGTCGTCGACGGCCGCCTCGAGCAGCGCAGCTGGGAGAACGCCGAAGGCGAGAAGCGCTCCAAGATCGAGGTCACCGCAGACGAGGTCGCACCCAGCCTTCGCTGGGCCACCGTCTCCATCACCAAAAACGAGCGCTCCACCAGCCCCAGGCCATCCGCCCAACCTCCCTCCGGGTCGACCACCCCGGCGAACCAGCCGGAAACACAGGGCACCGACAACTACCCCGACGGCGAAGAGCCGTTCTAAGGGTCCACACGGGGGCGGGCACCAACGCCCGCCCCCACGGTGGGCCCCGCCCTGCGGCCCCACCTCCGACAAGCCCCGGCCAGGTCCCTGCCCACCACGGCCGGTACCAGGCGGCCCCGAAGTGCCAGGGGTCGCCGCACTCCCCCACCAATCCAGCCAGCCGTCCCCCCCTCCTTCCTCGCCAGCCGCATTTTCGCGACCATCCACCACACCCAGTTACCGTCGCGCGACGTTGTAGTCATGTTGACGCTAGCGAACGATCGGCTCACTACCACCGAAGCCGGCCACCTCGTCGGCCGCACGAAAGACGCTATCCGTAACGCCATCAACGACGGCAGACTCGTCGGCAGCAACGAGCGTGGTCGCTGGTATGTCGACCGTGAGGCTGTTCTTGCCTGGGACAAGCGGACGCGACGGTACGACAGGCAGCGGGTCACGCCCGCGTGGGCCCGGACCGGTGACCTGCTCGCTGAGTACGGCTCGGCCACGGTAGAGGAACTGGCCCTCTTGGCTGGCCTGCACATCGGGAACGTTCGCAAGCACCTCGCCATTCTGGCCAACCTGGGCCGCGCTGAGCGCCGCCCAGACGGCCAATGGGTCCTGACCGCCGAGTCACGGCAGGGAGCCGCCTAACGGTCGCCTAACCCCCTGCGCCGCCCGTTTGTGGGCGGACATGCAACGAGGACCGGCGGCAACCGGTCCTCGTCCTGTCATTCAACGGCCCTCAGGCCCGATCGATAGGTCCATCGTACCTTGCTTCGGCGCGCGATGGAAGTCCTGGGGGCTCGTTGGTGTACTTCGACGCGCCTCAAGGAGGCCCCGTGGTTACCACCACTAACCCTGATGACCGCTGGCGGCCCTACGCCGCCTGTGCCAACACCGATCCCCGCCCGTTCTACGGTTCTGGTCGCCCTGTCAATTTCTGTGACCGTTGCCCGGTCGTAGAACTGTGCTTGTGGGCTGCGATGGCCAACGAGCAGCTCTCCGGCTACCGCTACGGCACCTGGGGCGGCGCGAGCGCCGCCCGCCGGGCCCGTATCGCCGCCTCACTGCCCCCTTCGGTTGACTACACGGCGTGCTACCAGGCCGTCGTCGACGCCTGGCCCCAACCCGCCCTACGGCTCGAGACCGCATGACCAGATCTTCGCCGGCCGCCACACCGAAACGGCCGGGGCAGGCCGGTCCCGGACGAACAACCACCTCTGGGACTATCGACGCCAAGACAGGCAAGAAGCTGTGGCAGAAACGGCGGGTGATCCTCGACCGTGTCAGCCGAGATATCCGACTGACATCGGGCGCCAAAGGCTTCACGCAGCTCTTAGCCAGTCGTTCCGACGACACCGCGAAGCCGGTGTGGGGCAACCAGACCAAGCTCGCCGCCCAGCTCGGACGGTCCGTGCGCAGCATCGGCCGCTACATCGTCGAACTCGAAACGCTCGGCTACGTGCGAGTGTTCCGAGCCCGACCGGAACGGGGCCTGCACGGCCGCTGGAGCCGACGCAAAGCCAACAGCTACTACTTCTGCCTCCCCACTCGCGCCGACGCTAAAAAGGCCGCTCCCAGGCGCCGTCAACGGGCCGGCTACTGCGTGGTCCGCAGATCAAACCTCCACGTCCCTCACCTACCGGACAGTGATGGCCGATCATCACCCTTAAGGGGTGCGTCAACCGACGCCGCACCCCCGACTAATCCACTCACCTCCCCTTCGGCACCCGACGAAACTCCTTCGGCAACGGAACGGGCCGCTCCCGCAGCCCGTTTTACTGAAGCAAGAGCCCGCCTTCGGCAAGCGAAACTCAACACTGGCACCACATAGACAGCCAGTCTCCACCCAGCCAATCTGCAGTACAACTCATGACACGACGCCCTACGGGCGTCTGTGCGCCAGCACGCCCTAGCGCCTTCTCGCTCGCTTCCGCTCACCTCACCTACGGCGACTGGCTCACGTCGGTCAAAGGCGGCTGGTGAGGAAGGAGGGGGCGAGAGTAGGCGGGCTGGGATGGGCTGACGTGCCGCTGCTCAGGAGCCGGCTCCGCCTGGCCCTCAGGCTTGGCACGACATCAGGAGGTGGGGCTGCCCGGCGCCGGTCAGCAGAGCTGATGGTGACGGGTAACAGTGCCGGAGCACAGGCCTTGGTT
>JALZAH010000495.1 GCA_030948425.1 Actinomycetota bacterium | reverse complement strand
CCTCAGGGCAGGCACAACACACCCTCGAGGCCGAAGACGGCCAAGCCGTCGCTGACCAAAGTGAGGGTGACTCTCTCGGCTCGGGCATGGTCCCCCGGCCACCCGGCGACCGACGCCACCCGTCCCGGCTCGATCGGACCACGCTCGACCAGTTCGCCAACCAGGCGGCCGCGACCCTGACGGTCCGATCCGGCGAAGCGACTCTGCGCACCTGAGGTGCCGGCGCTTCCCAAAGCCGGGTCAGGCGGGGGGCGCCCGGCGGCCCGCCACGCACACGCTCGCTCGGCCAGGGGGCAGCGGTCGCAGCCCGGCGCCCGCGCCGTGCACACCGTTGCGCCCAGATCGAGCACCGCCGAGTTCCACGCCCAAGACTGCTCAGGGGGCGTCGAGACGTCGGCCAGTCGCTGAGCCTCCGACCGGCCCAGGCGGCGCCCGGTCAGGCGGGCCAGGACCCGGGCGGCGTTGGTGTCGACCACGCCCACGGGACGCTCGAAAGCAAACGCCAACACGGCGCGGGCCGTATATGTCCCCACCCCCGGAAGATCCATCAGCGCCGCCTGGTCGTCAGGCACCGACCCGCCGTGTCGGTCGACGATGGCCTGGGCACAGGCATGGAGACGGACAGCTCGGCGGTTGTAGCCGAGCCCGTGCCAGGCGTCGATGACCTCCGACAGGGGGGCGGCGCCCAGAGCAGCGGCGTCGGGCCAGCGGGTCAGAAAGGCGGTGAACGGGCCGACCACGCGGGCCACCTGGGTCTGCTGGGACATGGTCTCGCTGACCAGGACCGACCATGGGTCGCGGTTGGCCCGCCACGGCAGGTCCCGGAGGGCGCCCGCCGACCAGGCCAACAGAGCATCGGCTGCCGCCCCGTCAGCGACAGCCCTGTCAGCCACAGTCCGGTCAGCCACAGTCCGGTCAGCCACAGTCCGGTCAGCTACAGCCCTTCCGGTCAATCCCAGATGCTCTCGTCGTAGGGTCGCTGCCGCTCAGGGGCGGCGTCACGCTTCCAGACCATGGCTTTGCGCCGGAAGTAGCAGACCTCCTCGCCGCGCTGGTTGATACCTTTGGTCTCGACGGTGACCACTCCCCGGTCAAGCCTCGACGACGACTCACGCCGTTCGAGCACCCGGCTCTCGGCGTAGATGGTGTCGCCGTGGAAGGTGGGTCGAGGATGCTTGAGGCTCTCCACCTCCAGGTTGGCGATGGCCGAACCGCTGACATCGGGCACGCTCAGCCCCAGCACCAGGCTGTAGACCAGGTTGCCGACCACCACGTTCCTCCCCTGGGGCGTCTCGTGTTCGGCGAACCACGCGTTGGTGTGCAACGGGTGATGGTTCATGGTGATCATGCAGAACAAGTGGTCGTCGTACTCGGTGATGGTCTTGCCGGGCCAGTGGCGGTAGATGTCGCCGGGCTCAAAGTCCTCGAGGTAGCGACCGAAGGGACGTTCGTAGGTCGTCATCGTCGGCGCAGCGTAGACCGCCTGGTGGGAGCTTCCCAGGTACCCTTTTGTGGTGGACCTCTACGACCGGTGGGCTCGGATGGTCGAACGACCCGACGAACGCTTCGCCCTCGACGAGGCGGCAATGATCATCGCCGCCCACATCGTGCCGACGACCGATGTCGACGTCGAGCTCGGTCGGCTCGACGACCTGGCCAGCGAGTGCCCGGCCGGGACCCTCGACGACCTCGCCGACCTGCTCTTCGATCGCCTGGGCCTGCGCGGCGATCGACAGACCTACGACGACCCTCGCAACTCGTCGATCCCTGAGATCCTCGATCGCCGTGTCGGCATCCCGATCTCGCTGTCGGTGCTGATGATGGAGGTCGGACGCCGGCTGGGCCTGAACTGTGAGGGCGTGGGCATGCCCGGCCACTTCCTCCTACGACACGTCGGCGGCGGGGATCAACCCGACACCCTCATCGATCCCTTCGGGGCCGGTCGGCGCCTCTCGGTCGGCGCCTGTCGGGACATGTTCTCGGCCCTGCAGGGGTCTCCCAGCGGTTGGTCCCCCGACCTGTTGAATCCCACCCCGCCGCTGGCCATCGTCGTGCGCATGCTCGCCAACCTGACCACCAGCTACACCCGCCGCGACGATCTCGGCGGAAGCCGCTGGGTGGCCGAGCTGCGGGCTGTCCTGCCGGAGCGCTCGATCAACCAGCGCCTGGTGGTGGCCTCCGAACTGGCCCACACCGGGGCCTACAGCGCCGCCGCCGAGATCGTCGACACGACGGCGCAACGCATCGCCGGGGTCGACGACGACAATCCCGACGCCACCCGTCTCCGGGCCCATGCCCGGGCGCTGAGGGCCCAGCTCAACTGAGCTGGAAGAGCATGATCGATCTCCAGCTGCGCAACGACGTCTACCGGCGGCCTCTGGCCACGGCTCTCGAACGCCTCGGTATCGGTACCGGCTGGCGTTGCGCCGACATCGGCGCCGGAGGCGGAGACGTGACCGTGGCCCTGGCCCACATCGTCGGCGCCGGCGGACGGGTATACGCCGTGGATCGGGACCCGGCGCGGCGCAACGAGGTCGCCAGGGCCGCCGCGGACGCCGCCCAGGCCCAGGTGGTGGCCATAACCCAGGCGGGTGAGGAGCTCAGCCTCCCCGAACCACTCGATCTGGTCTACGGCCGCTTTCTGCTCCTCCATGTCCACGACCCGCTCGTGGTGGTGACCCGGATGGCCCGCGCGGCGCGACCCGGTTCATGGGTGGTGATCCAAGAGCCCGTCACCTCGGCGGGGCGAATCGACGGGAGGCCATTCTCCTACCCCGAATCCGAGCACCCCGATGTCGGTGCCGTCCTCCCCTCCCTGGCCATCGACGCCGGGCTGGAGCTGGTGGACGCCTGGGCTGAGGCGCCGGCCGGCGCCGGACCCGGACCGGTCGCCGCCTACCTCGAGGGTCTCACCGGGATCAGTCCCGGTGCCGACGCTGTCGTGCTCCCGCCGCTGGTGACGGTGGTGGCCCGGAGGGCCACAACTACCCTGCGAACATGAGTGAAGTGACCGTGACGCGCCCCGATCTGCCTGCCGCCGCCCGCAGCATCGAGGCTGCGCAGGCCGTGGTCGACCGGATCGCCGTCCACCTGGCGGGTGCGGGACCCGACGCCGTCGACACCCACCAGGTGGTGGCCTACGACCTGGCCCACGCCGCCGCCGCGGTGAGCACCGCCCGGGTCATGGTTGGCTACGGCCAGCGGGGCGAGACCGAGGCCGGCCTGGCCGCTGCGTTCGTGGCCGACGCCGTCGCCGACGTGATGGGCCGGGTCCTCGGACGGGAGGAGGCGTTCGGTGTGGAGGTTGGCACATTCGACGACGTCCGGCCCTTCATTGCCACCCACCGGGACCCGGCGTGGCTGGCGTCGCTGGCCGGCGAAGCCGGACCTCGCCATCTGGAGGATGATTTCGAGCTGGTGGCGGCTACGTTCCGCCGCTTCGCCGACGACAAGATCGCCCCGGCCGCCGAGGACATCCACCGCCACAACACCGATATTCCCGAGGAGATCATCGCCGGTCTGGGTGAGCTCGGGGCGTACGGCCTGTCGATCCCGGAGTCCTACGGCGGGTATGCGTCCGGCGACGAGAGCGACTATCTGGGCATGGTGGTGGCCACCGAGGAGCTTTCCCGGGGCTCGTTGGCCGCCGGCGGTTCGCTGGCCACCCGGCCCGAGATCCTGGCCCGGGCCCTGGTAAAGGGGGGAACGGAAGAGCAGAAGCGCCATTGGCTGCCCAGGCTGGCCAGCGGCGAGGTGGTCGTAGGTGTTGCCGTCACCGAACCCGATTTCGGCTCGGACGTGGCCAGCTTGACGATGACGGCCACCCGTGACGGCGTGAACTGGAAGCTCAACGGGACCAAGACGTGGTCGACCTTCGCGGCGCGCGCCGATGCCCTGTTGGTGCTGGCCCGCACCGATCCCGATCGTTCCCTCGGCCACCGGGGCCTGTCGATGTTCATCGTGGCCAAGGAGCGCGCCGAGGGCGGCGGCTTCGTGCTGACCCAGCCGGGCGGAGGGCGCATGGAGGGCCGCCCGATCGACACCATCGGTTACCGGGGCATGCACTCCTATGAGCTGTCGTTCTCCGATTGGTCAGTGGACGGAGCCAACCTGATCGGCGGTGAGAGGGGTCTCGGACGAGGCTTCTACCTGCAGATGGAAGGTTTTGAGAATGGCCGCCTGCAGACGGCCGCACGCGCCGTGGGGGTCATGCAGGCGGCGTACGAGGCGGCCACAGCGTATGCCGCAGAGCGTAGGGTCTTCGGCCGGGCCATCGCCGGATACCAGCTGACCCAGGTCAAGTTGGCCCGCATGGCCATCATCATTCAGGCGTCACGCCAGTACAGCTACGAGGTGGGGCGGCTCATGGCCAAGGGGGAAGGCGCGCTGGAGGCGTCCATGATCAAGGCTTATGTGTGCCGGGCCGCCGAATGGGTCACCCGGGAGGCCATGCAGATCCACGGCGGAATGGGTTACGCCGAGGAGTATGCAGTGAGTCGCCTCTTCGTCGATGCCCGGGTGCTGTCGATCTTCGAGGGGGCGGACGAGACCTTGGCCCTCAAGGTGGTGGCCCGGCGCCTGATCTCCGACGCCGGGCGCTGATTCTCCGGCTCAGTTGCCGTTCGTCGATCCGTCCTCCGGTCGTCCGCCGCCCCGGTCAGCGCTGGTGGGACCGGGGTCGACGATGGTCCTGGCCGCCGGTGGGCGCGGCGCCCCCGTCACGTTGGACAGCCGACGTGAGGGCGCGCCACCGCCGTCCAGGGAGGAAATATCCTCGAGGGACTGGCCTTCGGCATCGATGCCGATCACGGCCTCCACCATGCCGCCGGCCAGCATCACCGCGGCGCCGATCAGGTAGGCGATGAACAGGTTGGTGTGGTTCTTGCCATCGCCGATCAGCTTTCCGTAGAGGTAGGGGCCCAACGAGCCGAAGAACTGGGCGATGGAGAAGAACACGGCGATGGCCTTGGCCCGAACCTCAACCGGAAAGATCTCGCTGACCGTCAGGTAGGCAGCGCTGGCCCCACATGATGCGAAGAAGAAGATGACGCACCAGCACGCCGTCTGGGTCACCGCGGTGAGCAGCCCGGCTTGGAACAGCACAGCGCTCACCACCAACAGGGACCCGGAGATGAAGTAGGTGCCAGCGATCATCTTGCGCCGGCCTATGGTGTCGAACAGGCCGCCCAGGAGCAGGGGCCCGGCCAGGTTTCCGGCGGCGAACACCATGAAGTAGTACGGCGTCGAAGCGTCGGACACGTGGTACACCTTGACCAGGACCAGGGCGTAGGTGAAGAAGATGGCGTTGTAGAGGAACGACTGGGCGATCATCAGCGAAGCGCCCAGGATCGAGCGCTGCGGATAGGTGGCGAACAGGGTACGGGCCAGGGCTACGAAACCGATGTCGTCGGGGGGACGAACCTCGATGGCCTTGGACTCGTCAACAGGTGGCACCTCGCCACCCGACTCTCTCGTGCGCCGCTCGATGTTGTCCACTGCGGCCTCGGCTTCGTCGACACGCCCGTGGGCCACCAGCCATCGGGGGCTCTCCGGCAGGTTCTGACGCACGAACAGGATGAGGAAGCCCAGCGCCGGTCCGAAAAGGAACCCGACCCGCCAGCCCCAGGCGGCCGGAAGGTGGTTGACCACGAGGAGGGAGAGGATGGTGGCGAGCAGGGCGCCGGCCCAGTAGGTGCCGTTCACGCCGATGTCGACCCGGCCCCGGTAGCGGGCGGGGATCAGCTCGTCGATGGCCGAGTTGATTGCTGCATACTCGCCGCCGATGCCCATCCCGGCGATGAACCGGCTGGCGTCGAGGAAGATCACCCACCCCTGGCCCTTACCCGCCACGCAGGCGGTCAGCAGGCCGCCGAAGAGGTAGACCCCCAGGGTGATCATGAACAGGTTGCGCCGGCCCCACTTGTCCGACAGCCGGCCGAAGAACAGCGCCCCCGCCACCTCGCCCAGAAGGTAGACGGTCCCGATGGAGAAGCTCACGGACCCCGACGACAGGCCGAGCGCCGCGTGGTTGCTGATCCGGGGGGCGGACAGGCTGGCGATCTGAACCTCGAGACCATCGAGGATCCAGGCCACGCCCAGGGCCATGACCAAGCGGGTGTGAAACTTGGACCAGGTGAGCCTGTCGATGCGGGCCGGCACCAGGCTTCGATTCGAACCACCGCCGCTCGCCCTCGAGCTGGTTTCGATAGTGGCCACGAGTTACCCCCATTCAGCGGACAGATCCTGACTGGCGCTCTACCCCATTTTCGGGTCCGAAACGCACGCCGCTCACCCGGGGCCATCGCCGAGACGTGGACCTGACGTGATGACCGGTTTACACCTCCGGGAACGGTCGGGACTCGTCGGGCTAGTCCCGGCTACGGATCAGCCCCGCCCTCTCCCCTTTGGCCACCAGCATGATGGCCACCTTGCGGGAAGCCTCGTCGATCATCTCCTCGCCCATCATCACCGCACCCTTTCGGTCATCACCCTCGGTGGCCTGGCGGTAGAGGTCGAGCAGCCTGCTGGCATGGTCGAACTGCTCCTGGGTGGGGGCGTAGACCTCGTTCAAGATGGTGATCTGGTCGGGGTGGAGGCTCCACTTGCCGTCGAAGCCAAGGACCTGAGTCCGGGTGCAGTAGGCCCGGAAGCCCTCTGGATCTCGCACCTTCACGTAGGGCCCGTCGATGACCTGGAGGCCATTGGCCCGACCAGCCATGAGGATCTTCATGAACACATAGTGGAAATAGTCACCGGGATAGGCGGCGATGTCGAGGCCGCCGGCCAGCGACGGCATGCCCATCGACGCCGACAGGTCGACGGGACCGAGGATCACCGTCTCCAGGCGCGGTGACGCCGCGCAGATATCCTCGACGTTGATCAAGCCCTCGGCCGTCTCGATTTGCGCCTCGATGCCGATGTGGCCGGGCGGCAGACCGGTGTTGAGCTCCACCTGGGTGAGCAGCAGATCGAGAGCCTTGACGTGGGCCGCCTCGGCCACCTTGGGCAACATGATCTCATCGAGGCGCTCGCCGGCGTTGCCCACCACGTCAATGACGTCGCCGTAGGTCCACTTCGTGTCCCAGGCGTTGACCCGGACACAGAGGACCTTGTCACCCCAGTCCTGGCCCTTGATGGCATCCACGACCTGCGGTCGAGCTCCTTCCTTCTCCGCTGGGGCGACGGCGTCCTCGAGGTCGAGGAAGATCATGTCGGCGGGCAGCCCGGGTGCCTTGGCCAGGAACTTCCCGCTCGATCCGGGAACGGCATGGCAGGAGCGACGAGGCAGGCGGCGGGTACGGGCTGACATGGCGTCGGATGCTATGGCCGGGTGGGCCGCTGCGCCACCGGAGCCCTGCCTGGGGTCAGGAGGCGGCGATCAGATCGGCGGGCACCAGTTGCTCGTTGATCAGTCGGGCGAATCGGACCGGGTCGCCGGCTACGAAGTTCCGACAGACCCGCAGTCCGTCGGAGTAGCAGAACACGTAAGCCCGCCAGACGGGATCGCAGAGGAACTCCACCGCCTTGACCGCCCGGGCCTCCGACATCATCCCCCACCGGGCCAGGTAGGCGACGACCTCGTCAATCGGGCGCCCATCGTCGTGCAGGGCCATGGCGGCGTTGCCGCGAACAGCTCCCAACACCTCGCCCGCCTCGGCCACCTGGGCCACCAACTCGGCGTCGTAGCGTATCCCCAGGTTGGTGAGGTGCTCGCCGAGAACGGTCTCGGGTCGGCGGCCGACGATGAGCTCAAGGCCCAAGTCGGCCAGGCCTTCGGCCAGCAGGCACTGAGGGGTCCCCACGAGAAAGATCGACTCCTCGATCTGGTGCTGCCGGCGCACCAGGCCCACCTCCTTGCGGCAGTGTTCGGTGTGGTGTCCCGGATAGGCCTCGTGGGCGACGAGATGGCCGAGGCTGGTGGACAGCACCGGAAGGTCGACGTTGATCGCCACCCGGCTGCGCAACCCCCCGAGGTAGTAGTTGAACCCCGCCCAGGGTCGATCGGTGATCAGTTCAAAATCGACGTGCTCGCCATCGGGAAGTTCGAAAGCGGCAGTCGTGCGTGCCCGGAAGTCCTCGGCCAGGGAGGCCACTGCCGCCTCCAGGCGATCAGGCGGCACGGCCTGGGCCTCCCGCCAGGCGATGTATCGTTCGGCCACCGGGCCGCGACCCGGTAGGACCTCGTCGAGGCGGTCATGGGCGGCGGCCAGGTCGTCCTCGGGGACAGGGATGGGCCTCACGCCATAGCTGGCCTCGACCTCGTCGAGGTAGCCGATGGGCTCACCGGCCAGCTTGCGCGCCGTGGTGTGCAGCCCCCGTGTCTGGGCCTGCAACCACGTGCGCCGGGCCGGGTCGAGATCACCGTCGGCCGCCAGATCGCCAAGAAGGCGGCGGCTGCGCTCAACGAGAGCAACGGGAGCGGCGACGGGTCGGCGGCGGACACGTTCGGCGATGTCCACGGGGCCGTAGTAGGCATCGACCATGCCGTCGATGTGGCGGCCCAGGCTCAGGCCCAACTCCACGTAGTCCTCGATCAACGCCTCCGAGCTCATGGTCGCCACGCTACCGAGCCCGAGCCCGAGCCCGAGCCGTCAATCGACTGGTCGGAGCAGCTCAGGGGCCACCGGCGCGCTCGACAAGCTCAGAGCAGCCGTGGTCGCTACCCCATCGGCTTCGACGACAGCGGTGAGCAGGCTGGCGGGAACGAGCTCGACGTCACGGTCCCAGGGTTCGGTCGGGCTGTGGTCGAGTCGGGCCAGGAGGGCGTCCCAGAGCGGACCGGGCAGCACCCGCCCGGTGCCGAGTGCCGCCCACACCGGAATGTCGCCGTGGGCGGCCACCGACGCCGCCCCGTGAGATCCGATGGGGGCCAGGATCCCACTGGGCCCGGCCGCCACGGCCTCGAGTACCACCAGTCCGGAGACGACCACGGCCGACGCCGCCCCGGCGTCGGGAACCGCTGCTGCCGCCATGTCGGCGTCCTCCAGTCGCCTGGCCAGCGACGAGCCATGGCCACCACCGTCGATGATCAGCACCTCGAGATCTCCCCGGCGTCTCAGGGCGTCACCAGTGGCGTCGGGCCAGCCGACCACAGCGATCGTTCCGTCATCGGGCAGGGCGCGCGCCAGCGCCGAGACCAAGGCGTCCTCGCTGATGGCGTGGGCTGCCTGTCGGGCGGCCTGAACCGGATCGGGTGACGCCAGGACCCGGGCGGCCAGCCACCACATGGGGCCCGACGTCGGGTGCCGATCGACCAACCGGCGACAGGCGGGGACAAGGCCGGCCGGGTCGTCAGCAGCTACGGCGGCCAGCGCATAGCCGGCCTCGGCGGCGACCAGCGCCGGGTCGGCCCCGTCGACCCGGGCGACGTAGCGAAGACGCTCGATGGGGTGCATCAACGACCCGGGGTGAAGACCATCAGGTACAACACGACGAGGACCACCACGTTGAACACACCCCACCCGACGGCAATCCGCTTCTCGAGCAGAGCAAGCTCGGCGATCTCAGGGGGTTGGGCCTTCGGCGGGGTGGAGGTGGCCACAGCCAGAGCGTGGGTGATCGACGTGTAGCGGCGCTGTTGGCGCCTGATCCAGCCGTGGAGGATCCCGAGGTCCACCACGTAGAGGGCGAGCGCGGCGAGGACCCAGGCCTGGCCGAACCCGTAGACCGACTTCGAGGAGCCCACGGCGGCAACACCGAACAACACGGTCCCATAGACGAGCAGCTCAGCCAGGCCACTTACCTGCTTGTTGACCTCCAACACGCTGCTGGCCCCCACCGGCCGACGGCGGGCCAAGGTCAGGTACAGACCGTTGTAGGCCAGAGCCCCGAAGCCCCCGATGACACAGAGCAGATGCAGCAGGACGAAGATGCGGAAGCCGGTGAACGTAGGCATCGCATCGAACGGTACCCGTCTCCCGCGCCAATCCGAACCCGGCGATCAGCGCCGCCTCAGTCCCGCTTCGGGCTGATCGTGGGCGCACCGGTGCCGACCAGTTGGCGGGGAGAGAGCCCCTCGTCAACCAACCCGTAGGCCACCGCATCCTCGGCGCCGAGGATGTAATCGCGGTCGGTGTCACGGCTGACCCGCTCCACGGTCTGGCCGGTGTGATGAGCCAGGATCTCTTCGACGCGGTGGCGGAGGAACCCAATCTCCCGAGCCTGGTTCTCGATGTCGATGGACTGCCCCTGGGCACCGCCATGGGGTTGATGGATGAGGACCTGCGAGTTGGGAAGGGCAAAACTCGAGTAGATGTCGAAGGAACGTTCGCCTCGGGCCGACTGCTCGATGACGGTAGGGACCAGATAGCTCATGGTGGGAGCTCCTTTCGATAGAGACGTCAGCCTACATGCAACCCGCAGGTTGCTCGATTGTCGATCCCCTCCCAGGGTCGCTAGCCTCGAGGAGCAACCAACCGGTTGCCCCTCTACCTGACCCGAGAACCCAAACACGGAAGTCCGATGCCAGGAGGCAAAGGTGATCGAACGTCAGCTGGTGCTACCCGTGCCCGCCGAGAGGCTGTGGGAAGCCATCGCCGACCCCGAGGAGTTGGCCGCCTGGTTCGGATCATCGGTGGAGTGGGAGCTGCGGCCTGGTGCCCCGGCGCGCTTCAACGGCCATGACGGCAGCCGGCGGCGGGGACGGGTGAGCGAGGTGGTGCCCGGACGCCGCCTCCGCTTCCGGTGGTGGAGCGAGACGGACGGTCCCGACGACACCTCAGAGGTGACCTACACCCTGGATCCCGCTCCCGACGGTGAGGGGACCCGCTTGGTGGTGACCGAATGTCCCCTCGACTGCCCCCCGGCGCCAGACGAAGCGGACCCGGCTCCCCCCTCCAACTCGGTTGTTGCGCCGGCGACCGGCGAGGCGTGCAGCACCGACCGGGACAGGTGGACGGGATGGGACGGGCGGCTCTTGGGCGTCTGGGCCCTCGCTGACTCCCGAGTGACAGCCGGAGACCGCCGCTGAGTGCCGGCCCTGGGCCCGATCACGTCGGCGTCCACGCCGTGTTCGCCGCCCTGGCCGATCCCACCCGCCGGACGTTGCTCGACACCCTGTCGCGCCTGGGCCCGCAGAACGCCACCGAGCTGGGCCGCGTTGCTCCCATGAGCCGACAGGCCGTGGCCAAGCACCTGGTCTCCCTGGAGGCGGCCGGGCTGGTGACGTCGCAGCGGCACGGCCGTGAGGTCCGCTACGAGCTGGTGCGGGCCGCGATGAGCGATGCCACCGCCTGGCTCGACGAGGTCGGCGCCCGATGGGACGACCGACTCGACGCCCTCAGGCGTCACTTCGATCCTCGTTGAGCCGACGGCTGGCTCACCGGGCGATGCCCCCCTTGGTCATGGCCATCACGTCGAGGGCCTTGTCCACGTCGGCCTCGCTCATCAGCTCCCGTTCCAACACGATGGTGCGCAGGTCCTTGCCTTCGGCCATCGACGCCTTGATGACCCTGGCCGCCTCCTCGTAACCGATGTAGGGGTTGAGGGCCGTGCCGATCGACGGCGACGACAGGGCGTAGGTCCGGCACTGTTCGACGTCGGCTTCGATCCCGGCGACGCACTTGTCGGCGAACACCCGGGCGACGGCGCCGAGGAGGCGGATCGACTCGAGCAGGTTGCGGCCGATGACGGGCAGCATCACATTGAGCTCGAGGTTGCCGGCCGCCCCTCCGAAAGCCACAGCGGCGTCGTTGCCGATGACCTGGGCCACGACCTGGGACACGGCCTCGGGGATGACCGGGTTGACCTTGCCGGGCA
>JALZAH010000252.1 GCA_030948425.1 Actinomycetota bacterium | reverse complement strand
GATCTATTCCAGCATGCCGTTCGCCATCTACAACTCACCTACGGGGTATACGTGCAGCTCGCAATATTCGTACGTAAGAGCGAACGAGGCCCCCAACGGTGACGTCGCCGCCGACTCGGAGATCAGTGTCATCAGTCACGAGACGAGCGAGGCGATCACCGACCCTGATGGGACGGCATGGTCGGACAGGACCGGCAACGAGAACGGTGACGACTGCTCCTTCGTGTACGGGGATACGAACGCATTCGGTGGTACTGCTGGGTCGTACTACGACCAGACGATCAACGGCGCCCACTACTTCGTCCAAGCTGAGTTCAGCAACGAGGACTTCGCCGCCAGTCCCAGCACCGCGTGCGTCCTGAGAGAGGTGGCCCCGTACCATCCGCTAACCCCCTATCGCATCTGTGATACCCGTGCCTCGGCGGGCTTCACCTGTGCGCGCCAGACCCCGGGCGCAGGGTTTAACTCGGAGACCCTGCAGCTCCGGGTGAACGGTACGGCGCCGCCAGGTCAGCTCAGCGGTGGAGTGCCCTCCGATGGGGTGAGCGCTGCGGTGTTGAATGTCACGGTCGTGAACCCCACCCAAGCGGGGTACCTGACCATCTATCCTGCCGGGGGCACGCAGCCCCTGGCCGCCAACGTGAACTTCGTCCCTGGTGAGGTTGTTCCCAACCTGGTCACCGTGGCCGTGCCTGCGTCGGGACTTGTGTCCATCTTCAACTCGGCGGGCGCCACCGATGTGGTGGTCGACGTGCAGGGCTACTACGGGCACGCCGCCAACACGGCCGGATTGTTCAACCCTGTGGCCCCCTACCGGGCCTGTGACACCCGGCCCGCCCCGCCGTCGGGAGTGACCGACGCTTGTACCGGGGCCAGCCTGGTGGCCGGCACCGCGTCGCAGACCTTGCAGGTCCAGGTGGGCGGCACCAACCCGCCCGGTCAGGTCGGCGGCGGGGTGCCCTCCCGTGGGGTGAGCGCCGTCGTGTTGAACGTGACCGTGGTGAAGCCCACCAAAGGCGGGTACCTGACCGTCTATCCGAGCGGGGTCGCCCGGCCCTTGGCCGCCAACTTGAACTTTGTCCCCGGGGAAGTCGTCCCCAACAGGGTGGTGGTGCCGGTGAGCGCCGCCGGGCAGATCTCCGTCTACAACTCGGCCGGTTCCGCCGACGTGGTGATCGATGTCAACGGTTGGTTCACCGACGCCACCACCGCCACCGGCTACCGGTACGTGGCCGCCAGCCCCACCCGGATCTGCGACACCCGGACCACCTCAAGGTCAGGGATAACCGACACCTGCACCGGCCAGACCCTGGGGTCGACCAACACCACGACGGCCAACGATGAGGTGTTGAAGGTCACAGCCGGCGGGATGAGCGGAATCCCAGCCAACGCCCAGGCCCTGGTGGTCAATCTCACGGCCGTGTCGCCCTCCGACCCCGGCTACGTGACCGCCTACCCCGATGGACTGGCCACCGCACCAACGGCCGCTGACCTCAACTTCGTTCCTGGGGAGGTGGTCCCCAACCTCAGCGTGGTCCAGCTGAGCGCGGCTGGCGCCCTCGATGTATTCAACTACGCGGGCACGGTCGACCTGGTTGCCGACGCCCAGGGCTGGTACCAGTAGCGAAGTGGCGCGTGGCCCCCACCCGGCCGCCACAGATAGGGCGGGTGCTCCACAGTGATCGGTCAAGAACCGGTGACGAAGTCGATGAGCGATTCCACCGCTCCCACCAGGGTCGGCTCCAGGTCGGCGTAGCTGGTGACCGAAGCGAGGATCCGCCTCCACAGACGGCCCGGTACCTCCTCGCCGAACACCTCGCAGACGCCCTCCTTCCACGGCCGACCCTTGGGTACGCGGGGCCAGGCGTCGATCCCGAGGACCGAAGGACGCACGGCCGCCCACACGTCGACGAAGGGGGTACCGGCGATCATGACGTGGGGGCCGGCCACCAGTTCGGCGATGCGCGACTCCTTGCTCCCCGCCACCAGATGGTCGACCAGGATGCCCAACCTGGCATCGGCCGCCGGAGCGAATGCCCGGACGACTGCGGCCAGGTCGTCGACACCATCGAGGCGTTCGACGACGACCCCTTCGGCCCGCAGGTCGTCGCCCCACACCTTCTCCACCAGTTCGGCGTCGTGGATGCCCTCCACCATGATGCGCCCGGCTCGGGCGACCCGAGCCGGGGCACCGGAGCTGAGCATCGATCCTGATGCGCTGCGCGCTGATGCCCTTGACGCCGGACGGGAGCGGACCAGGGTGACCGTGCACCCGTCCACCCTGAAGGCCCCCGGGTGCATCCGGAACACCCGCTCGGCACCGGTGTTGACGGAGCGCAACACCAGGCCGCCGTCGTGATCAAAGCGCACAACGAGACCGCAGAAACGGGAGCCCAGGTGGGTGGCTCTCAGCCCGATCCGAGCTTCGGTCTCGGGGTAGGTGACCGACGCCCGCCAAGGGCCGTCGATGGGGCCGCTGAGGATCCCGGGACCCGGCTTCGGAGGCATCCGGTCAAGCTAGGCAACCCGGGGGCTTGGTTGCCAGCACCAGGAACTGCTTGCCCAGCAGCTTCCACGCCAGGGGTAGGCGTAGATAGGTCCTCGTCAACGTGGGCGAAGGGGGCAGGACTCCCCGGAACGAAAACGGCAGGTAGCGGGGAATGATCACAGAAACTTCGAAGCCGGCGGCATGGAGGTGCTCGGCAACGGCCACATGGCTGAGGGCCAACGTGTGATCGGCGCAGTCGAAGTACTCGCGGGCGCAGTACTTGAAGTTGGGGCCGAGCACGGCGATGCGGCCGCCAGGCAACGCCGAGCTGCGCAGCTTGACCAACACTTGCGCCACTGCCTCTTGGGTAGCGAGATGCTCAAGAAAGTTGGACACGAAGATGCCGTCGAAATAGTCAGTTGGTAGGTCCACATCCACGATGTCGGCGATGATGGCCTTGACCGCAGGATCGCGAAAGTCGGCCTGGTCGACGGCGTCGACAACCCAACGTTCGGTCCCGGACAGGGCGTTGACAAACTCACAGCGACCGGCGGCCGGATCGAGGATGCGTCGCGGTGAACCCATGCGTCGGTGGATGTCCGCTGCTATCTCGTTCCACACGGACTGCCGAACGGCCTGGTCCACGCCCCTGAACCGATAGTTGTACAGGCGCGGATAATCGATGAAGCCCGGACCGCTCACCTCGGTGATCCTAGAGGGCGATTGGTTAGATCCGGCCATCGTGCATGGCTTGGCGGATCCACGGGATCACCTCGTCGAGCGTGTCACTGAGCGATGTCTCCGCCTTGAAACCAAGGACCCGTTCGGCCTTGTCGGTAGCTGGCACCCGACGCTGCACGTCATGTTCGAACGGCTCGTCGCTGACGTAGTTGAAGGCAACGTCCGCACCGTTGATCTTGGACCAGATGAGCTCGGCCAGCTCGAGCACGGTCGTCGACGACGCCGTGGACAGGTTGAAGTCCTCGTTTCTGGCTGCTGGGTGCTCCATGGCGGTAACCACGCCATGGGCCAGGTCCCCTCCGTAGGTGTAGTGGCGAACCTGGTCACCGTGGCCCAGCAGATGGAGCGGCTTCTGGCCCTTCAGGACCTTCTGCACGAGATCGGGCACGACATGGCTCATGGCCAGTTTGACGTTGCCGCTCATAACTTCGATGTCTCCGAGCGCCCGGCTCTCACCGATCCCTACACAATTGAACGGCCGGAGGATGGTAAAAGGAAGCTGGTACTGGTCCCAGGCGGCACGAGCGAAGTACTCCACGGCAAGCTTTTGGAACCCATAAGAAGACAGCGGTGGGGGCACGGTCCGCTCGTCGCCTTCCGCTGACGGCCAATGATCGGTGGACTCGAAGACCATGGACGACGACAGGTACGTCACCTTCTCCAGGCTGCCCGCCGGAAGGGCGGCGATGGCGGCATCGACCGATGAGGCGATGATCCGCTCGTTGGTGGCAAGGAGGTCGTACGCGTAGGTGTGAAAATAGGAGATCCCGCCGATCATCGCCGCCCCGGCGATGAGATGCGCTGCTCCTCGCAACGCGGTAGCCACCAGCTCGGTGTCCTGCACATCGCCTTCCATCAACGTGTAGCGGGGATGATCGTCGTAGGACTTGGCCACCTTCCCGTACTTCGAGAAGTTGTCGATACCGACGACTTCGTGGCCACGGGAGAGCAGCTCCTCGACCACGTAGCCGCCGATGAAGCCTGCGGCTCCGGTGATCACGACTTTGCTCATGAGGTCTTCTCTCCCGCTGCGTCACGGATGTGCTCGGGCTGCAGTTTGGGGCCGAAGGCGAAGCGGTACCAGTGCAGGTACCGGGGCAACCAGGCGCGGATCTTGAAGTTGGAGACGCCATAGGTCCGGTCCAGCCAGATGGTGGGCAGCTCCGCTACGGGCAACCGCAACCGGCGGGCCTTGGCGACCAGCTCGAGGCCAACCTCGAAGCCGGCATCGGAGTCGATCCCCACCTGGGTCACGAAATCGTGATTGTAGGCCTTGAAGGAGTTGGTGGCGTCTCTGGTGCCGACTCTGGCCAACCAAGCCAGGCTGAGGCCGGCAAATCGCGACATGGTCCGTTTCAACGCCGGGCCACCTACCTGTTGACCGCCGCGCGAGTAGCGAGACGCAGCGGCGATGACCACGCCACGCTCCACCAGACGGACCAGGTCGTCGATCTGCTCAGGGTCATCGCAGCCGTCGGCCATGGTCACCACCACCACCGGTGACTCGGCTACCGAGAAGCCGTGGCGGATGGCGTAGGCCGGACCCCGCCCCAGGGTGTTGAGAACGGGTTTGACCCGCTCATCGCTCGTCGCGTACTTCTCCACCCAAGGCGCCGAGGTGTCGTCGGGCATGTCGTAGACGACCAGGACCTCGCAGGGCAGATGGACGCCCTCGAGTATTCGGTCGAGACAGGTGACGATGGATTCGCCCTCGTTGTAGGCGGTGACGAGGATCGAGACCCGGGCGCTCACACCTTGACTCCGCCGTCGACGATGCCCCAGATGTCGACGACCGGCTTGTCGGTGACCAGTTGATGGTAGAGACGGTGAGGGGCCCCGACGACGATCAGGTCGGCCTCGGCCAGGGCCGTCCCGAAGGGCACCAGGTCGGGGTCGGTGGTGACGTAAGGGTCGGCGCAGAGCACCCGTTTGGCGCTGAAACGGAGGATTCGGCGCAGCTTGTAGCTCAACGAGGACCGGGTGTCGTCGCTGTCACCTTTGAACGCCATACCCAGGATGGCCACGGTCATGGTGGCCAGATCCCACCGCTTGGCCATGCGGTCGACGACGTAGAGGGGCAGACCCTCGTTGACCATCATGGCCGATTGTCCCAGGCTGAACTGGTTGTTGTTGAACGCCGCCAGCTGCATGGTGTCCTTGAGCAGGCACGGCCCGGCCGCCAGGCCGGCGGCCGGCAGGTCCGCGGCTCTCGGGTAGTCGTAGGTCAGGCCCCGCCGGACGCGCTCGTAATCGAGGCCCCGGTCGTTGGCAATGGCGTAGAACTGGTTGGCCACGGCGAACTTGAGGTAGCGCCAGCTGTTGGTGAACAGCTTGGCCAGCTCCGCCTCCTCGGGCGTCAGCTCCACGACCGAGGCGGTCAGCGCCGAGAACAACTTCCGGGACCGATCGATGCTCGACCGGCTCCGTCCGGCGACGATCTGGGGCAGCTCATACAGCTCGGTCATGGCTTTGCCCTCGGCGATGCGTTCAGGGCAGAAGGACACGTCAACATCCACACCTCGAGCAGTCAGTCGTCGCTCCACCATCGCTGTCACCCCTGGGTACAGGGTGCTTCGGAGGACGACGAGCTGTCCGGACCGCAGGTGGTGCGCGACCTGATCGATGGCGTGGGGAACAGCCTCGGGGTCGGGGTTCAAGTGCTCGTCAATGGGCGTCCCTATCACGAAGATGACCGTCTCGGCGTCGCCGATCACCGCCGGGTCCGAAAAAGCGATCAGGTTGCGCCCGGCGACCCGGTCCAGCACGGCGCCAGCCCCGAGCTCATCGAAGGGAAGCCGGCCGACATTGACCAGGTCGACGGCAGCACCGTTGATGTCAAAGATGGCCACCCGCAGCCCGCGGTCGGCGAAAGCCAAGGCCAGTGGCAGACCGACTCGTCCGCAACCACCGACGATCACCAGATCATGTTTGAACAACAGCCAGGCACCTCCGCCGCTCGCTCGGGCCAGCCTCGCTGAGATCGACTGGGGCGGCGCATCGACGCCGCTGGGCGATCATCGTAGCTAGCCGGGTCCGCCGCTCCAAGCCTCCGGGCCACGCACTCCTCCGGTGACCATGCCAAGCTGCTGACATCTGCAACGGTCCGACCTCCGCTCTCGCCGGGTCAGCACCGTGATCGTGCACCTCCCGGTGGTCATCGCCGTCGGGCTCGACGCCATGCTCTGGGCGGTGTGGAGCGTCGTGACTGCGGTGGTAGGCGCCCGGTGGAGCATGAGCCGGGTCGGTCGCGATGGCCCCCTCACCACCCTGCGAAGCATCGAGGCAGGCGGCCGCCTGTACCGCCGCTTGGGCATACGCCACTGGAAGCGCTGGCTTCCCGATGCCGGCCGGTTCGTCGGGGGGCGGCCCAAGAGCCTCGATCGTCGACTCGACCCGAACGGGTGGACGGCCCTGGCCGCCGAGACCCGCCGCGCCGAGCGGGTCCACTGGCTCAGCGCCCTGGCCCTTCCGGTGACCGCCCTGTGGAGCCACGGCGTGCTGCTCGGTGCCATGGTCGCCTACGCCGTGGTAGCCAACGGTCCCTGCATCGCCGCCCAGCGCTACAACCGCCTCCGCCTGGTCGCTCTGGGGGACCGGTCTGGACAGCGGGAACGCTAGGTTGGCGCCGTGGCCACCGTCGCGGAATCGACCACCATCGCCGACGTCTTCACCGTCGATCCCCGGGGCCACGGTGACCAGCGGGGACGCTTCTATGAGACCTATCGGCGGTCGTGGTTCCCGCTCGGACGGGAGATGGTTCAGTCGAACCGATCGGACAAGGCGGCAGGGGCGGTGGTCGGCCTGCACTACCACCTCCATCAGGCCGACTACTGGCTGGTCCCCACGGGGGAGGCCCGGGTGGTGCTCCATGACCTGCGGGCCGGCTCGGCGACCGAGGGGGCCACCGAGGTCCTGACCCTCAGCGCCGGCAACTGCCGGGGGGTCTTCATCCCGCCCGGCGTAGCCCATGGGTTCGCCTCGATCACCGAGTTGACCCTCACCTACCTGGTGGACAGCTACTACAACCCCGAGGACGAACTGGGGGTGGCGTGGGACGACCCTGGGATCGGCGCCGATTGGGGCATCACCGACCCGGTGCTGTCGGCCCGGGACCAGGCGAATCCGCGTCGAGTCGACATCGACCCGCGCCGCCAGCCCTACGCCGGCCTGCGCCGCTGAGCGATCCCGGGGCGCCGTTGTACCATGGTGATGGGCGCCTCCAGGTAGCATTGCCAGATTGTGAGCAAGGTCTCGTCAACGTTCGCCACGGCCCGGGCCGGCGAAGGGCACCAGCCCCCGGCAGAGATGTCACTGGTCCGCGGGTTGATCAAGACCGCCCGTCCCAAGCAGTGGGCGAAGAATGTCCTCGTCCTGGCCGCTCCGGGCGCCGCCGGGGCCCTGACCCAGGGTGGTCCGCTGTGGCGATCGGTCTTCGGGCTGGTCATGTTCTGCGTGGTGTCGTCGGGCACGTACTACCTCAACGACGCCATCGACGTCGAGGCCGACCGGCGGCATCCGGTCAAGCGCAACCGCCCCATGGCCGCCGGGATCTTTCCGGTCCGGGTCGGGTTGGTCATCGGCGGGGTCCTCCTCGCCGGTGGCATCGCCGCATCGGCGGTGGTGGGATGGCGGTTGTCGGTCGTCATGGCCGTCTATGTGGCGGTACAGCTCGGCTACAGCTTCTACCTCAAACATCAACCGGTCTACGACCTGGCTGCGGTGGCCGCCGGCTTCGTGCTCCGGGCCATCGCCGGTGGTGTCGCCGCCCATGTGCCGGTATCGGAGTGGTTCTTGATCGTCGCCACCTTCGGCAGCTTGCTCATGGTCACCGGCAAGCGGGTGGCCGAACAGGCCGAGCTGGGCCACGACCGGGCCGCCCACCGTGCCACCCTCGAGACCTATAGCCCCACCTTCCTGCGCACCGTGCTCGGCATCGCCGCCACAGGGGCGATCGTCGGCTACTGCCTGTGGGCGTTCAGCCTGCAGACCGCCCTGGCCCATCACGCCGATCCCATCTGGTACCAGCTGTCGATCGTGCCCATGATCGTGGCCCTGTTGCGCTACACCTTCTTGGTGGAGGGCGGTCGGGGGGCCCGCCCCGAGGACCTGGTGTTCTCCGACCGGTCCCTCCAGGTGCTGGGTCTGGTGTGGGCCGTGCTGTTCGCCCTTGGCGTCTATGCCAGCTGAGGTTGCCGGTCAGCCCCGCCTGCTCAGCGGTTGGGGCCGTACGGCGCCGACAGCAGCCACAGTCTCCCCCGCCACCTCCTCCGCCGACGTCGACGCGGTGCTGCGCGGCGTCGGCGAGCGAGGCGTCATCGCTCGGGGCCTGGGGCGCAGCTACGGCGACGCCGCCCAGAACGCCGGCGGCGACGTGGTCCTGACCACGGGGATGGACCGCCTGCTGTCCCTCGACGTGGCCGCCGGCACTGCCCGGGTGCATGCCGGTGTCAGCCTGGACTGGCTGATGAGGACATTGCTCCCCCTCGGCCTGTGGCCGGCGGTCAGTCCCGGGACCCGCCAGGTGACCATCGGAGGAGCGATCGGGTCGGACATCCACGGCAAGAACCATCACGTGGAGGG
>JALZAH010000240.1 GCA_030948425.1 Actinomycetota bacterium | reverse complement strand
GCCTCGATGCGATCGAGCACCATCTCGACGTCCGCTTCGCTCTCGGAGGCCACGACCAGGTTCTCGGAGTCCCACAGGTGGGCGATGTGCTCACGGTCGAGGAGCATGGCCAGCTCGGCACGCTGCTCGGGCAACCATTCGCCGAGCTCGTAGATGGTCTCGGTGCGCTTTACGGACCTGGTGGGGCCGCCGGGCCGACCCCCGTCGTCGCCGTCCACGCCAGCCGGGCCGGCGTCGGCGTTGTTGGCATCGACCAGGCCAGCGGCGGTCCAATCGTTGCCGGCGTCCTCGGTGGGGGCCGCGTCGTTGCCCTCGGTCGCCTGCGACGGGGCCACCCGGGGACCGACGATCGCCTGGAGGAGGGACGAGAGGATGCCCGCCTGGTTACGGATCTCGGCCTCCTGGGCGTCATCGGCGCCGAGGGCGGCCATCAGCCGCCGGGTGACCCGCCCCACCGCCGCCCATGTGGCCGGATCGGCCCACGGCGGGTCGTCGACCATGAAGACCGCCGTCGACGCCTCGGCCACCTCGCCGTCGGCTTCCATGTCGGTGGGGTCGACGCTGAGGCGCGCCGCCGCCGCTTCGAGCTGCGCCACCTCGGCCGGTGCCCCACCCCATGGGGGCTGGGCGTCCTCGGCCATCGGGGAGTCATCGACCATCCCTGAGTCCTCGGTGCTCCCGGAGCCGTCGAGGGCGTCGTCGTCCACCGCGATCACGGGCCCGTCATCGACGGCGGCGTTGGTCAGGCGGCCCACCAGTGCGTCGACTCGTTCCTCGTCGGCCACGTCGACCACCAGCTCATCGTTCTCGAAGCGGTGGGCGATGCCGGCGTCGACCAGCTCGACGATCATCCGGCCCCGGGCATCGTCGGCCCAGTCGTCGAGGCGGTATCCGACCTCGTCTTCCTCGGCGCCGGCCTCGAGCTCGGACATCGGGGACTGGAGGAGTCGTGCGCCGCAACGGTGACACCGCCCTCGGAACCCGACCTCGTAGCCACACGTGGGGCAATACCAGACCTTGGTCATGAGATCAGACTCCTCGGAAGACGAAGGACGTGGCGGGTGAGAAAGGCGTCGATGCGCTCGAGCTCGTCGCGCACGGTCTCGGGACGGGACCAACCGTGTCCCTCGCCCTCATAGAGGTGATACTCGACCGGGGCATGACGCGACCGTAGTGACTCCACGAGCGCATCGGACTGACCCCTGAGCACGCTTCGGTCGGCGGTGCCGTGAAGGACGAGCAGGGGGGCGGTGATCCGATCGGCGAGATGCAACGGCGAACGCTCCCGATAACGCTCGTCTGCCTGAGGTCGCAGACCGATCAGGGACTGCTGGTAATGGGCTTCGAAGCGATGGGTGGTGTCGTCAAGGTCGATCAGGTCGGTGACGCCGTAGAGGTCGACCCCGGCGGCGCACAGCTCGGGGTGGCGGGCCAGGACACCGAGGACGGCCAGGCCGCCGGAGGACCCGCCCATGATGGCGGTCCGGTCTCGGTCGCCCCAACCGGCGGCGAACGCAGCACGGATCCCGGCGGCGATATCGTCGATGTCCAGGCGTCCCCATTCCTGGTGGAGGGCCTGGGCGTAGGCCCGGCCCCAGCCGGTCGACCCCCGAGGATCGACGTGGAGGAGGTTCCAGCCCCGGTCGGCGAAGTAGGCCGCCCGAGCGTTGAAGGTGACCTGGCTCTGACCGGTCGGCCCGCCGTGGACCCAGACAAGCAGCGGCGGTGGGGCCCCCCGGCCCCCACCGGTGGCTCCGGACGTTTCGGGAGCTCCGGGGTCACCAGGGATGCTGCGGGCTTCGGTGAGGCGTCCATGGACGGCTTTGCCCACCCGGGGACGCTCCTCGGCCTCCCAGGTGACGAGGCGGGGCTCACACAGCCCGGCAGCCTCGAAGCCGGCGACGGGACCCCGGGCCACGGTGATGCGGGGGAGGAGGAGGCGGGGCGGGGCATCAGAGCTGAACGGATCGAACGGGGCGGACGGATCGAACGGGGCGGGCAGGTCGCCCGTCTCATAGGCCACCACCTGATCAGGGGTGGCGGCGCCGCTGCGGACGCCGACGAGGCGATCGGCCCGCCAGGACAGCCCGGTGAACACCCCCCGGGCGACGGTGACGACCTCGGCGGTAGCGAGGTCGATGAGGATCAGTCGCCCGAAGCCTCCCTCGTTGCGGGCCACGGCGACCCGGCGTCCGTCTGGAGCCCACGCCCACGACCGCTGACCGCCGCCCCACGTCGGGCCTCCGTGCTCGTGGTCGTCGGCGATGACGGGTCGGGCGTCGCTGCCGTCGGCATCCGCCACCCACAGGTTCAGCCAGCCATTGGCGTCACAGAGGAATCCGAGCCGTGACCCGTCCGGGGAATAGCGAGGTTGGGCCACGGCGACGCCGTCGGGTAGAGGGAGCGTGATCCGACGCGATGGCTGACCGGCTCGGGGATCGGCGGCCTGATCAGCGGCGCAGGCCAGCGGTGCAGTGGCCACGGCGATGTGACTGGCGTCCCAGGCCATGGCCGGGATGTCCCACTCGTGCCAGGCCACGCCAAGGCCATCACGCGACCACGTGGGGTCCACGCAGAAGTCGGGGGAGGCGGACACCCGGACGGGCCACGGTCCGGCGGCGTCGAGCCAGGCCACGGCGACATGGCGCCCGGCGGACACGTAGGCCACCCGGGTTCCGTCGGGGGACACGACAGGGCCGGCCGCTCCCCCGCCGTCCGCCCCGGTGAGCGACCGGCCGGGGCCGCCGGTCACCGGTTGGTGGTGCAGAGCGCCGGACGCCGTCACATAGACGAGAGCGGCGCCGTCGGGCGTCCAGTCAAAGACGCCGCGGCCGTCGGGGGCGGATCCAGTCGGAGCCGGTTCGGTGGTGATGACCACCTCGGGCCCGCCGTCGACGGGCACGGTGACCAGGGCGGTCACCCCCTGGCGTCCACTGACGAACGCCACCGCCGTCCCGTCGGGCGACAGCCGAGGATCGCCGAGGATCCTGCTGGCCGAGCACATGGCGGCGGTGACGCCGGGCGTCACCGCCTCACCGATGCTCAACCGGCCCGATGGGTCTATGAGGAGGGGACACGCTTGGGCAGGATGGGAGCATCGCGACCGGTTCCGCCCGTCGTGGCAGCTGCCTTTGGCGGACGAGACTCCTCGTGGTAGTCCTCCTCGACGTTCACGTCCCAGACATCGTGGCCGGCACCGAAGAGGTTCTCCACGCTCAACATGGCGGTGTACATGGAATGGTCGGCGTTGTTGTAGCGGTGCATCCCGTTGCGCCCCACGGGCAGCACGTTGGGGCACTCAGCGCCCAGCCACGACCGGATGGCGTTCACGTCGGTGTGGTAGTCGGCGTCGTAGTAGGGATAGGCCTTGGGCATGCGCACCACGTAGCCGGCCTCGACGTCGCCGGGATCGACGAGGCCGAGGTGGCCGAGCTCCTTCTTGCCCAGCTCGACGAGGTCCTCGTCCGTGGAGCTCCACGAGCTGTCGCCTTCGACGACGGTGTACTCCAGGCCGAGGACATTTCGCCCGTCCTTGACCAGATAGGGCGACCACGAGCCGAAGTTCTGGATCCGCATGGTCTTGACGTCGGGATCGTGGATGTAGATCCAGTTGTCGTCCCATGCAACACTGTTGGCGGGAACGACCAGGGCGACGGTCAGGAAGTCACGGTAGGAGAGGTCCTTGGCCGCCGCTTGGACATGGTCGGGGGCGGGCGGGTCCATGGCCAGGATCAGCGAGGACAGGGGCATCGAAGAGATGACCGCCGTGCACGGATACGACGTCTGGCCGCCATCCGTCGAGCTGGTGACCACGGCGACGGCCCCACGGTCGTCGCGCTGGATGGACTCGACATGGGTGCTGTAGGCGATCTTGGTGCCGGCCGCCTCGAGCTTCTCGGCACAGCGCTCCCACATCATGCCCGGCCCGTACTTGGGGTACTGGAACTCCTCGATCAGGGAGGTGATGTCCTTCTGGTTGCGCTTGGGGAGCAGGGCGTTGACGATGGCCGAGGCCAGGTTCAGGTTCTTGATGCGCTGCGCAGCCCAGTCGGCCTGCATCTCCGAACCCGGGTGGCCCCAGACCTTCTCGGTGTAGGTCTTGAAGAAGTGGCGGTAGAGCCGCCAGCCGAAGCGGGCCGCAACCCAACCCTCGAAGTTGGTCTGGTCCTTCGGTGGACGGATCCGGGCCCACACGTAGGAGAGGACGCAGCGGATGGCCTCGAGGACGCCGAGGTTCCTCAGGGCGTTCATGCCCTTGAGCGGGTAGTCGTAGAACTTGCCCTGGTAGAAGATCCGGCTCTTGCGAGGCCGCATCATGAAGTCCTCGGCGGGGAGGATCTCGTGCCAGAACTCCTCGACAGCGCCAACCTTGGTGAAGAATCGGTGGCCGCCGATGTCGAAGCGCCAGCCGTCGCGCTCCACGGTCCGGCTGATCCCACCGACCACCGAGTCGCCTTCCAACACCGTCGGTGCCTTGCCTGCCTGCACCAACTTGTAGGCGGCGGTCAGTCCGGCGGGTCCGGCTCCGATGACGACAACATCGTCAGCCGGGTGGGGGGCTTGGTTGGTCAAGGCACGCTCCTCGCAGAGACGTCACGGCGAGGAGGGAGATGAGCACCACCGAGGCCCGACGTCGAAAGCCCCCATTGTGATGCCTGGACAGCCCAAGCACCAGGCACCCCGGTCACGACGAATACCGCACCAGGTTCTCGTACTCGTAGTACTGCCCGGGTGTGGCGTGCACGACGGTCTCCCCAGCGTGTCGCAACATGTTGAACCAGCTGTGGAGGTAACCGCAACTCCCGCCCAGACCCGGGTAGCCGTCCCTCCACACCAGCCACAAGGTGTGGTTGGCGCCCAGTCGACCGAGCGTCTGCTGGGCGAAGGTGCCGACATCGGTCTTGGAGACGGTCGACTTGTAGTCGACCCAGTCGACCCTCTGGGGGCCGATGGCCCGAGGAAAGGTGAGCTGGGTGACCTGGGGCACCGTGAGCAGGCGACTGACGGCCGGTCCCAACTGGTCCGGGCAATACACCACCAGATCACCGGGCTGGGCCTGGACGTTGAGCACGGCGGCCACCCGGGTCGCCTCGGTGCGCTGGTCGCCCTTGGCCCCCGACGCAGAGAGCAGGCCGGCCAGACAGGCCACGCCGGCCAGCACCGCGAACACCCGACGGTCACGGATGACCGATACGCCCAGGGCCACCAGGATCAGGAACAACGGCAACACGACCGAGGCGTAGCGGGCTACGAATGCCGCCTGGGCGATGGCGTCGAGGGCCACAGCGACCACCAGGGTCCCGGCCAGGATGACCACCAGTGGCAGCACGTCGGCGTGGGGCCGGCCGACGAGGAGGACACCGGATGTCGGCCGGCCGTCATCGGAGATGGCCTCCGTGGGCCGACCGAAGATGCCGAGGATGACCAGGGCGAAGAACCCGAACGAAAGCAGCGCCCCCCAGGCGCCGTTCCCGGCGAAGTCACCGAAGATACCCAGCAGGTCCGCGGGTCCGGCGGACCCGGTCCACGGTGACCCGGTGTGCAAGGTCTGGTAGATGAAGACCGGAGCCCACGGCAGCCAGCACACGACGCCGATGACCATGGCCCCGAACGCCGGGCGGATGCCGGGCGGATCGAGCGGAGAAGGGCCTTTCCGGGACTCGCGCACGATGCGCCAAAAGAACCACAAGCCGACCGTGGCCACCAGATAGATCCCGTAGTAGTGGGTGTAGAGGATGGCTGCGGTGAGCGCACCCAGGGCGATCCGGCGTCGCCGCGTCGGTTCCTCCAGGACCCGCCACAGGATCCCGACCCCCAGCAGCGTCCAGAAGATCATGAACGAGTACATGCGGGTGGTGGTGGCGTAGTCGATGGCGAAGGGGGACGTGAGACCGAGCCCAAAGGTCACCCAGGCCGTCCGTTGGCCCCCGAAGCGACGTCCGGCGGACCAGAACAGCGGCAGGCTGGCCACCGAGACCACCCCGGAGAGGGCCCGAACAGCGAAATCGCTCTGACCGAAGGCGAGCATCCAGAAGTGCAGCACGTAGTAGTACAGGGGCGGAGAGCCGTCGTGGCTGAGTGCCTTGGGAATGGCGGTCAACGGCAGCTTGGCGATGTTGACGCTGATCGTCTCGTCCAGCCACAGGGCCGTCGGCGACCAGAAACGAAGGACAACCCCGACAACGACGACGACTCCGGCGAGGCCCAGAGCCAACCGGAGGCGGGCGCTGGGCGCCTGGCCCCACAAACGCCGAAAATCCTCCAGGAGCCCGGGGTCGCGCTCGAGCGTGCTAGCCACTGGCAACCAAGCTACCCACTCGCAGCTCGCGAGAATCCGCGTCGTCGGGCTGTGCTGAGTATCTTCGTGGTCATGAGCAGCGAACAGGTTCGCCAAGCGCCAGACAGGAACCTGGCCTTGGAACTGGTCCGGGTCACCGAGGCGGCAGCCATGGCCGCCGCTCGGTGGATGGGGCGTGGGGACAAGGAGGGCGCCGACGGGGCGGCCGTCGACGCCATGCGCATCGTCCTCGGTGGGGTACCGATGGACGGGTTGGTGATCATCGGCGAGGGCGAGAAGGACGAAGCTCCCATGCTCTACAACGGTGAGCAGGTTGGCGACGGGACCCCGCCGCTCACCGACGTGGCCGTCGACCCCGTCGACGGGACCACCCTCTTGGCCCAGGGCCGCAACGGCGCCATCGCCGTGATCGCCGTCGGCGAGCGCGCCACGATGTTCGACCCTGGGCCGTGCGTCTACATGGAGAAGATCGCCGTCGGTAGCGAGGCGGCCGGGTTGGTGAGCATCGAAGCCTCGGTGACCGAAAACATCCACGCGGTGGCCAAGGCCAAAGGCGAATCGGTGCGTGACGTCACCGCCGTGATCCTCGACCGGCCCCGCCACAGTGCCTTGATCGAGGAGGCCCGGGCCACCGGGGCCCGCATCCGACTGATCCACGACGGTGACGTGGCTGGGGCCATCTCCAGTGCCTGGATCGGCTCAGGCACCGACATCCTGATCGGCATCGGCGGCACCCCCGAAGGGGTCATCTCGGCGGCAGCGCTCAAATGTCTCGGAGGCGAGATCCAGGGCCGTCTCTACGCTCGCGACGACGCCGAGCGCAAAGCCGCCGAAGAGCTCGGCTACGACCTCGACCGGGTGCTCACCACCGACGACCTGGTTCGCGGCGACAACTGCTTCTTCGCCGCCACCGGCATCACCGACGGCGAGCTGCTGCGCGGTGTCCGCTACGACAACCGGGGCGCGGCAACCGAATCGATGGTCATGCGTTCCAAGTCGGGCACCGTCCGACGCATCGACGCCCGCCACCGCCTGAAGAAGCTGGCCCTGTACGCCTCGGTGCCCTTCGAGTGAGCCTCAGGGCCCGCTCGATTGAGGATTCACTCGACCGACCATCGGCTCCGGGACCGATAGAAGCCGGCCGGGCCGATGGCGTCGAGGAGGGTGCAACCCCAGCCGGCGTCAGCAACGGCGGCCTCGACGTGGGCCAGCAGATGCCCTCCGATCCCCTCACCTCGGGACCGAAGCGCCACCCCGACGGCGACGTGGCCGCCGTCGTCGTCGCGCCACGCGGCAGCTACCCCGGCCACGTCCCCGGCCCGCCGGGCGGTGACCACGGCGCCCGACCCGTCCACCAGGGGGCGGGGAAGCGCAGCTACCCCGCCGATCGCCTCGATGACCTCCATGGCCCGGGGGTCGAGGATCCGACCTCGGGTCAGCTCGAGGTCCAGGCCTCCCCGTCCGACGACGCGACGGACGCCCAGGGCGGTGTCGGCCAGGGGGCGCCACCGCAGAGACCCGTCGCTGCGATCCGCCTCGAGAAGCACCAACCGGTCGAGCTCCACCGTCACCAGGTAACCGTCGAGCACGGCCACGGCCGCCTCGATCCGGGCCGGGTCCCCAACGTCGGCCAACGTCACATGCGGGATCCATGGCCATGACAGGGTTCGCTTCAGAGGTTCAACGAACACCGCATCCCGCAGCGCTCGCAGACCGTCGACGTCGCCGCCGACCTCGAGGATGAGGACCGGGTTGGCTGGCAGGAACGAAGCCGGCGGCCCGAGCGTCAGATGGAGCGGTTCTTCGCGGGTGGCGGCGGCAGAGCGAAGCCGGCCCAATGCGTCGTTCAGTCGAGAGGCGGCGACGTTGACCGGGGGGACCAGCGTGATGTGAGGAGCGATGCGGTCAAGGGCGCCGTCTCCCGCGGCCCGTCGCAGACCGTTGATCTCCTCGGCCACCGGCGAGTCGATGATCAACGCCACTCCCAGGCGGTAGCGCTTGTTGGCCATGGCGGCGTCCGGCCGGGCGTCGTCAGGGATGGCCGGGGCGGCCTGAGCCGCCTCGGTCACGACCCTGGCGAACCAGCCGACTCGCCGACGACCTCGAGGCGGACCTCGGCCCACCGCTGCGCTCTGGCGGCCGTCTCGTCGTCGTCGTCGCCCGATCCCTGGCCACTCTGCGCCTCTTCGAGATCGGAACGGGCGGAGGCGACATCGATGTCGTCGGATTGCTGGGCCAGGTCGGCCAGGACGATCACCTTGTTGCTCCCCACGTCGACAAAACCACCCCCAACGGCGAAGACGTCCTCGTCGCCACTCTCCGCCACGATCCGCAGCACACAGGGCTCGAGCGCCCCGATCAATGGAGTGTGGTCGGCCAGGAAGGCGATCTCGCCGTCGACCGTGCGGCACACCACCATCTCTGCCTCACCGGAGTACAGCGTGCCCTCCGGGCTGACCAGCTCAACCTCGGTCGTGGCCATGAGGTTGCCTCAGCCTTCCTTCTGCAGCTGGGCGGCCTTCTCCCGAGCGCCGTCAGCATTGCCCACGTTGAGGAACGCCTGCTCAGGCAGATCGTCGAGGTCACCGTTGACCAGTTCCTCGAACGACTCGATCGTCTCGGCGATCGGTACGTAGATGCCCTCCAAACCGGTGAACACCTGACCGACGAAGAACGGCTGGGACAGGAACCGCTGGATCTTGCGGGCCCGGGACACGGCGATGCGGTCTTCCTCGGACAGCTCGTCGAGACCCAGGATAGCGATGATGTCCTGGAGCTCCCGGCTGCGCTGAAGGACCTCCTGGACGCGGCGAGCCACCTGGTAGTGGCGGTCACCGACGATCTCGGGGGCCAAGATGTTCGACGTCGACGCCAAGGGGTCGACGGCGGGGTAGATCCCGAGGGCGGCGATCTGGCGGGACAGCTCGGTGGTGGCGTCGAGGTGGGTGAAGGTGGTGAACGGTGCCGGATCGGTGTAGTCGTCGGCGGGGACGTACACGGCCTGGACGGAGGTGATGGAGTGCCCTTTGGTCGAGGTGATGCGCTCTTGCAGCTCGCCCATCTCATCGGCCAGCGTGGGCTGATATCCCACGGCCGAGGGCATGCGTCCGAGAAGGGTGGACACCTCGGAACCGGCCTGCACGAAGCGAAAGATGTTGTCGACGAAGAGGAGGACGTCCTGGTTCTTCACATCCCGGAAGTACTCGGCCATGGTCAGTGCCGAGAGAGCGACTCGCAGACGCACGCCGGGTGGCTCGTCCATCTGGCCGAAGACCAAGGCGGCCTTCTCGATGACGCCCGACTCCTGCATCTCCAACCACAGGTCGGTGCCTTCCCGAGTTCGCTCGCCGACGCCGGCGAACACCGACACACCTCCATGTTGCTGGGCCACCCGGTTGATGAGCTCGAGGATGATGACCGTCTTGCCCACCCCGGCACCACCGAAGAGACCGATCTTGCCACCCTGCACATAGGGCTCAAGGAGATCGATGACCTTGATCCCGGTCTCCAACATCTCCGAGTGCGGTTCGAGAGCGTCGAAGTCAGGAGCCGGGCGGTGGATCTCCCAGCGGTCCTCGATGTTGTCGATCTGGTCAGTGTCAAGGGGCTTGCCGCTCACGTTGAACACGTGGCCCAGGACAGCCTCACCGACCGGCACGGTGATGCCCCGACCGGTGTTGCGCACCACGGTCCCCCGGCG
>JALZAH010000491.1 GCA_030948425.1 Actinomycetota bacterium | reverse complement strand
GTGGGGGCGGCCGCCGTCACCGGAGGGTGGCATCGCCTGGCCGTGGCCGCCGGCTGCGCGGCGGCGTCGTTGATGGTGTTCCTGGCCCTCCACCTGGTCAGTCCCCGAGCCCTCGGATTCGGCGATGTTCGCCTTGCCCCGCTCATCGGTGGAGCGCTGGGATGGCTGGGGGTTCGCTACGTGGTTGTCGGGTTCGTGGTGGCCAACCTGCTGGGAGCGGTGACGGGTATCGCTCTGTTGGTCAGCGGACGAGGATCACGGCGCACGCCTCTGCCCTACGGAGTCTTCCTGGCCCTGGGAGCGGTGCTGGCCCTGTTCCTCGGTGAGATGGTGGGCACTCGTCGTTGAGTCCCGGCAGCTGAGGCCCCTTTCGTTCGGAGGTTGACAGTCCTCCGTCACTGGTGGCAAGTGGTCCCATGACCGATTATCCGGGCCCCATCGTGGTCGTCAACCATGTCGAGGCCGTGCCCCGGCGCATCCGAGCCGTGCTGGGCGGGACCACCGTGGTCGATACCATCGCCGCCCGCTACGTGTGGGAGTGGCCCTTCTACCCCCAGTACTATGTGCCGTTGGCCGACATCGTCCAAGGCGCGCTCCATGGCGACGGGCGCCGCCGGCTCGATTCCCGAGGTGAGGTCGAGATGGCCACCCTGCGGGTCGGCGACCTTGAGCGGCGTAGTGCTGTCACCGTGGTGCGGGAGTCGTCGCTCGAGGGTCTGGCGGACACCGCCCGCTTCGAGTGGACTGCCCTCGACGCCTGGTACGAAGAGGACGAGCAGGTCTTCGTGCACCCCCGCAGCCCCTATGTCCGAGTCGACGCTCTGCGTTCCACCCGCCGGGTGCGGGTGGAGCACGCGGGTGTGTGCGTGGCGGAGTCGTCCTCACCGGTCATGGTCTTCGAAACCGGGTTGCCGACCCGCTACTACCTCAATCGCGGCGACGTCGACTTCACTCATCTGATCCCCAGCGACACCGTCAGCGAGTGCCCGTACAAGGGCAGGACCAGCGCCTCCTGGTCGATCGACGTGGGCGGCGAGCGTGGTGTCGACCTGGCCTGGTCCTATGATTTCCCGACCTCTGAACTGCTGGCCGTCGCCGGCCTGGTGGCGTTCTACAACGAGAGTGTGGACACCTTCGTCGACGGTCGCCCGATGGAGCGACCGCAGACCCACTTCAAGCTGGGGCCCCGGCGCTCCCATGGCCGTCCGGCAGCGCCATAGCCTGCGTCAATCGCCGGTGCGGTCCGCCACCACCTCGCCGGGGGGCTCCGCCTCGGGGGGCTCCGCCTCGGGTGGGCCGCTCCGTCCGGCACGGCCGAGCCGGACGGCATAGATGATCGCTGACGCCGCGAACAGGACAGCGGTGATCAGCAGCCAGCGTGCCAGATAGGGGTCCGGATTGAGCCCGGTGGCGCTGTGATAGTCGCTGACGTCGATCTTGAACACCAGCGGGAAGCTCACCAGCAGGAGCATGCCAGACACGAGCACCGGCATCCGGATGTGGTTGATCCAAGGGACGTTCGGGAGTGTCTCGGGATGACGTCGAGACCGGGACCGGAGCGACCGGTCGGCGAGGCTGTAGAGCGGGAAGAGGACCAGGTCGTGGGCGACCAGCGCGCATGCGAACCAGATCCCGATGCCGATCGGGTCGCCGACACCGATGACCCGGTCGACCACATAGCCGGCGAAGGCGAACGAGGCCAGGAGGGCCAGCAGGTGCAGTGGCCCGGCTCCGTACCGACGAGCAAAGGCATGCCGCATGCCAGAGCGAGCAGGCGAGTCGGGGGGCGTCGTCATCGGGCCTCGAAGGTGAGTTTGTTGACCCACTTGGTGTTGTGGACGCCGGGAGCGGCGGGGATGATGTTGCGGGCCGGAAAGCCGTGGTCGAGGGAGAGGTCTGCGCCGTTGACCTTCAGCGCCAGCAGTGAGCGAGGGTCGAGAACCTGCTCGGCGCTCAGATAGGTGGAACCGAACCCACCGGGGCCCTGCAGGGAGTCGACCCGGACTCCGGCCAGGCGCTCCACGCCAACCATGCGGGCCAGGTGCGCCAGAGGGACACCGGTCCAGGTCTGCTCGGTGGCCCACCCCTCTACGCAGGCGATGGGGAGATGCTGGGTCGATTGGGGCAGCGCCAGTACGTCGCTTCGGGAGAGCAACATGCGCCGGGCGCCGATGAGCTCCAGGGTCCAGCTGTGGGCCATCAACGAGGTGACACCGACCGATGCCGCCGGCTTGTTGATCTCGAACTCCGATCTGCCCCGGGGGGCGAGCAGAGCGGCCGAGCGGGTCCAGCCCCCGACGGACTGACCGGCGGTGAGGGCGACGGTGGCCAGCGAGGTGCCTGCCACCAGGCCCAACAGGCCACGGCGCGACAGGGTGGCCGGCGCCGGGTCGGTGGCGACCAACCCGAATTCGTCCACCGGCTCGGAGCGGGTCTCGGCCAGAGGGCACCGCAGCTCGTCGCGCAGGCGGCGTGTCCCGAGCGAGCGGACCATGGTCGGCAATTTGAGGCCGACGTGGATGGCAAAGCCGGCCATGAACGCCCATGCCCCGTAGAAGTGGGCGTCGTAGAACGAGAAGTTCCAGAAGTAGAAGTAGTCGACGTTGAAGATCCCGGTGAAGAACTGGAGGATGGCCCCGCCGACCAGCAGCGCCAAGCTGAGACGCTCGAGGAGCTTCGATGCCGAGCGGATCGGTGGCCACTCGAAGAACTTCGGCATCACCGACCACAGCTTGGCCAACACGACCGGCACCAGCGCGAAGCCGAGCACCACGTGGATGCCCTGGCTGACCCGGTAGATCCAACTCGGGCTGGTGATCCAGTTGAACAGATAGAACCCCAGCACCCCATGGGTGGGGGTGGTGTCGTTGCCGGGCAGGCGAGGGTTGTAGGCAACATAGGAGACCAGGCCGGTGATGAACATCACCGGGATGCCAACCAGCAGCATCGACCCGAAGACCGATGTCAGCCACGGGCCCCGCAGTGGGCTGCGCCACGACTCGCGCCGGAACGGTCCCGGGGGTGGGCGTCGAAACGGCGCATACAGACGCTCCCAGAGCTCCTCGGACCGCCGTGGGGCACCTTGACCGTCGGATCTTTGGTGACTGGTCACGGGGCCTCGTTCTGGCCGGGGGCGGCGGTGTCGCTTCTGAGAGCGGCAGAATTGATGCAGTAGCGCAGACCGGTGGGGCGGGGACCGTCGTTGAAGCGATGACCAAGATGCCCTCCGCAGCGGCGGCACAGAGCCTCGCAGCGGGGCAGGATCAAGCGGAAGTCCCGAGAGACCTCGACGGCACCGTCGAGCGCGGCGGCGAAGCTCGGCCACCCGGTTCCCGAGTCGAACTGGTCCGAGGAATCGAACAGCTCGGCGTCGCAGGCCGCGCAACGGAACGTCCTCTCCGGCAGGGATGGATGGATGTCCGCCCCGCTGAACGGGCGCTCGGTGCCCTTGGCCCGAAGGACCCGGTACTGCTCAGCGGTGAGCTGCTCCCGCCACTGTTGCTCGGAGCGAGACACCTCACGGACGGACGTACGGCCACTTCGAGGTCGGCGTTGCCATACCTCAAGCATTCGGTTCATGTGTGCTGCCTCTCGGTACGCAACCAAAGGTTCTGTCCACTGCCGAGGAGCTCCAGACGAGCACTCCGTAGCATTGCTTAGCAGGGGTGATGCGAGCAAATGTGACGTGACGCCAGCTCGTCGGCGCCGGGCCATGCCGCCGTGAGATGTGATCCAGGTGGCCGCCGAGGTCGGCGGTGCGGACCATCGCATGTCTATCGGCAAGTCTCCCGGGAGCGCCATCTGGTGCCGGTACTTCCGGGGATTGTAAGGCGAATTCACCACGGCGCATCCGTTCGGGCCCCGGTGATCCCGGTCGTAGACTCGGCGCCGATGGCTGATGGCACAGGCGAGACCAGCATCGACGAGTACGACCGGCGAAGGCGACGAGCCATGTGGGCCATGCCATCGGGTCTCTATCTGCTTGGCAGCTGCGCCGGTGACGAGTCCAACCTGATGACGATCAACTGGGTCACCCAGGTGGCATCGGAGCCGAAGCTGGTCGCTGTGGGGGTGGAGAGGGATGCGGTGTCGCACCGACTGGTCAGTGCCGGGGGTGCCTTTACGGTCTGCATCCTGCGGCGCTCCGACCGGGCCGTGGTCCGCAAGTTCGTCCGCCCCGCTCAGGCCGACGCCGAGACCGGCGCACTCAACGGCTTCGAGGTGTTCACCGCCCGAACGGGGGCACCGGTGTTCGCTGGCTCCGCCGCCTGGCTGGACTGCGAGGTCCGCCACCGTCTCGACCTGGGAAGCCACACCTTGTTCGTCGGTGAGGTCGTCGATTGCGCGGCACCGCCCGAGGGCGACACCCAGGTGCTGCGCATGGAGGACACCAAGATGAACTACGGCGGCTGATCCGCACCACTTCTCAGGGTGCCGAGACTGGTTCTTCAACGCGGGTGGCCGGGCCGATAAGCTCCCCAACAGACAAGGAGGTGGGGGTGCTGGCGACGTCAGCGACCGCGGTTGGGCACTGCGGTGCCGAGCCCAGCGAGGATCACGCCGACGACGCGGCGCGCAACAACGTGGTCGTCGCCTACCAGGGCCTGGCCTACTCGCTGGCGGCCCGTTTCGCCCAGCGCGGCGAAGAGCTCGAGGATCTCAACCAGGTGGCCATGATCGGTCTGGTCAAAGCCGTGGACCGCTTCGATCCGGCCCGGGGAGTGGCCCTGACCACGTTTGCTTCCGCCACCATCCTGGGCGAGCTCAAGCGCCATCTCCGGGACCGCAGTTGGTCGGTGCGCCTGCCTCGTCGGGTGCACGACTTGCACCTCAGGGTGCAACAGAGCATCGACCAGCTGAGCCAGGATCTGGGACGGTCACCCACAATCTCGGAGATCGCCGCTGACCTCGAAGCAACGATCGAAGACGTGGTTGAGGCCCTCGACGCCGGGGGGTTTCGCAACAACGCCCCGCTCGAGGCACCCTCTCCGACCGGTGTCGACGGCCACGGGGTCGGATTCTGCGCAGGCGGTCCCGACACCAGCCTGGCGGAGGTCGACGGGCGCTTGAGCCTCTCACCACTCCTGGCCCGCCTTCCGGATCGCCAACGTGAGGTGCTTGCCTTGCGCTTCGGAAGCGGCTGTAGCCAGACCGAGATCGCCGGACGCATCGGTGTCAGCCAGATGCAGGTATCCCGCCTGCTTTCCAAGAGCCTGACCCAGCTGCGGACGTGGGCCTCGGAGCCTTCTTGAGCGATGCTCAGCTAGTCGTCGACAAGGACGGTTTGATGGCGGTCGTCGACCGCCTGAAGAACGCCGACCGTTACGCGCTCGATACCGAGTTTCATCGGGAACGTACCTACTGGCCCAAAGTGGCCTTGGTCCAGATGGCGTGGGGGCCCGACGGCGACGGGCCGGCGGGGGTCGCCCTCATCGATCCCCAGGTGGTGGACCTCGGTCCCCTGGCCGAGGTGCTGTCCGGGCCGGCGACGATGGTGGCCCACGCCGCCGACCAGGACCTCGAAGTGCTCGAGCTGGTCTGCGGACGAGGGCCGTCCCGGCTCCTCGACACTCAGGTGACTGCGGGGTTCGTGGGCCGGGCATCGGCGTCGCTGGCGTCGCTCTCCGCGGCCTACCTGGAGATTGAGGTGACCAAGGGCGACCGACTCACTGACTGGAGTCGGCGGCCTCTGAGCGATTCACAGCTCGCCTACGCGGCTGCCGACGTTGATCATCTCCTCGCCCTGGCCGACGCGTTGCTCGCCGACGTCGAAGAGCGCGGCCGGCGAGCCTGGGCCGAAGCGGAGTGCGAGGCGCTTCGCGCCCGTCTTCATGGTCCCCCCGATCCAGCCAAGGCATGGTGGAAGCTGCGCGACAGCCGAAAGCTGCAGGGCGCCGCTCGCGGCGTGGCCCAGGCGGTGGCGGCCTGGCGCGACGAGCGGGCCCGGGAGTTGGACCAACCGCTGCGCAGCGTGCTGCCCGATCTGGCTCTTCAGTCCATCGCCCAGAGCGCCCCTTCCAGCCCGACGGCCCTCACCAGGTGTCGTGGGCTCGACAGTCGGCACCTGCGCCCCGCAGTGGTCGACGAGATCCTCGCCGCGGTGGCACACGGCAAGACTCTCAGGAGCGACCAGCTGGCCCTTCCGCCAACCGACGAGGTGCCTCGGGAGATGCGCCCGGCGGTCGCCCTAGCCGCAGCCTGGGTGGCGCAGTTGGGGCGGGAGCGTGAGCTCGACCCGGCGCTGGTGGCCACCCGCTGGGACATCGGTACGTTTCTGCGTGGGGACCCGGGATCCCGGCTCAACTTCGGCTGGCGAGCGGAGATGGCCGGCGAACCCCTCCGGCGGCTTCTGGCCGGTGAGGCCGCCTTGGCCTTCGACGGGCAGGGGGGCCTGACGCTCGAAGCCCGGTCCCACCGACCCTTCGACATCCATACCGAGGCCCGCCTGGCCGACGCCGCCGGCGACGGGCATGGCTCGTCGGAGCAGTCGCCGTTGTGAGCTCGACGGTTAGCGGTACGTCACATGGAGGGCGATAGCCTGCATGAGTTGTTTGAGGAGCTCTCGTCGGTCTCCGTCCGGGCTGCTCACTCTCGTGAAGAGATGTTCCAGCTTGGTGTGCTCGGCTTCGAGGACCGCAACTGGCATCTTCATTCATGGGTCAGGCTGCTCCTGGGGCGTGGACCATGCCCCGGGGGACGGTCACAGCTGTTCCCGGACCCCAGCTTCACGGTCCACCCGGTCGAGATCGGTGGTGACCCCTCCGGTCACGGCCCGTCTCCCGAGACCGTGACGAAGGCGGCGGCGACCTTGCCCAGTGACGCGGCCGCGGTGGGGACCATGATGGCCGCCGCCGCGAAGAACAACAGCAGACCGAGTGTGGGGCTGGTTGAACCGGGACGTGAGCCGACGAGCACCGTGCCGGTGACCAGCCAGCAGCCGGCCAGCAGTCCCATACCGGTGCCACCAACGGAATCCCGGGCCAGAAAGCCGAACACCGAAGCCAGCAGTTGCAGGGGCACGGCGAAGACCAGGATGACCATGGCCACCTGGTGGGTCTCGGAGATCGGGACCCACCCGAGTTGGAGCCCGCTGAGCACGACCGACGCGCCTCCCAAGGCGGCAAAGCCGAGGGGCAGAGGGCTGCCGATGGGTCGCAGGGTGATCCTCGAGATGGCTTCGACGCGCCGTCGCCTCCATGCCGGGGGCGGTCACCCGATCAGACCGATCGGTAAGTACGAAGCACCGACACAATCCTCAAGCACAGAGCTCCAGCGCCTCGACCGCAACGGCGTAACGTCACATCAGACGCAAGAGGAGGGCCTGGTGTTCCCGCAGGACCGGACCGGGCGGGGTGCCTGGCTCGAGACCGTCACTGGCCACCTCGATGGCCCAAGGGCCCTCCGGGATGGCCAGGTCCTTGGCGTCGGCGGTGAAGTTGATGGCCACCAGTCTGCGGTCGTCGCCCGAGGCCCGTTCGTAGCTCAGGACACCGGCGTCTTGATGATGCCATCGCAGCTCTCCGGCCTTCAGGGCCGGCGAGGCCCGGCGGGCTTTCAGGAGAGCCCGGTACAGATGGAGGATCGACGCCGGCTCGCCAGCCAGTTGCCCGGCCGTTCGGCCTTCGTCGGCCTCGGGAGGCCAGGGCAACCAGGCGTCGGGGCCCCCTGCCCAACCGTGCCCCGGTGTGGCATCCCAGGGGATCGGCGCTCGGCAACCGTCCCGGCCGCCCGGGTCGACGAGGCGGCCTGCGGGGACCACGGCATCGCAGAGACCGAGCTCCTCGCCGGCGTAGAGAAAAGGCGTGCCCCGCAGTGTCAGCAGCATCACCGCGGCCGCTCGGGCCACCGCCTCGGAGCCGTAACGGCTCCGGTGCCGTGGTTGATCGTGGTTGGAGAGCACCCATGTCGGCCACGCCCCCGCCGGTCCCAGGCGGGCGGTCACCTCGTCGACGCACGCCTTCCAGGCGCCGGCCTCCCACGGAGCGAACAGCGGGGGGAAGTTGAATGACAGGTGCAGTTCGGGATACGCGGCGCTGCCGTAATAGCGGGCTACCTGCGCGGTGGTCGGAAGATAGACCTCACCGACCATCATCCGTGCCGGGCCCGCCGGCCAGTCGTCGATGACCGATCGCAACCCGGCCAGGATGGGATGGGTGGCTGGGTCGTCGTTGATCGATGCGAAGGGCAGGCCCCGTTGCTCCGGGGCCACGTCGGGGAGGGCGGGGTCCTTC
>JALZAH010000227.1 GCA_030948425.1 Actinomycetota bacterium | reverse complement strand
ACCATCGCCGTCACCCCCGACGCCCGCCCACACGCCAGTTAGGTACTACGCGACCGGAACCCAAAAACCCTTGCTGAACAGGATATATGTGGCACCCTCAGCTCGTAGCCAGGAAACTCCCGCTAGGGACGGCCTTCACGGCTGACGCCTCCACCGGGGTGGCTTGCTGTTTTACGAAGAAGACAACGTCGCCGTCAGTGTAGGCAGCAAGGGCCTCCTTCCCGCAGCGCTGCGCCGCCTGGAGAGCCAACGTCGGACTATGGAAGTACTGCACGTTTATCCGTGAGACGGCACCCGTGCCGTCGAAGAAGTAATCCTGGGTGTAGGAACCATCTGCGTTCGGTCCCTGACCGGTCTGCCAGTGGGGCGGCTGATTTGGAAAGGGACCGGTCGTCATAGGGACCTTGGCGAGAATCTGGTTTTCGACGTCCGCAGGCGCGGGCTGCAACAGCGATGGAAGTGGTAGGCGCAGCTGTTGTGGCTGACGCACAAGACTTGAGGCTTTGCTGCCACTGGGGGTTGTGGTCGAAGCGCCCGGCGGGCACCACCGTCGCTCTGTTTTCCGATCCGTTGCTGCACCCCGTTAGGGCCATCGCCGTTACCAAGCTGCTATCAACCCATCACGTCTCATCTCCGCCCCCGTCCTGCGGGCCCCAGAGGTCCACGCTGGGAACTATACGCAACTGCTTCGAGGGAGCGCATCCTCGCCGAGGTGTTCAAGGCCATCAGCGTCTCCGCCTGGGACCTCTACCGCCGGATAGTCGAGCACCGTAGGTGACGCTCGCGAGCGGCCGGTGCCGGCGAGCCCGTCAGCTGCTCTTCCGGGCGAGTAGCTCAGCGGAGAGCTGCTGCAGCTCGACGTCGACGGTGTCGTAGGGTTCGGCTTCGGATGCGAAGGTCCGATCCATCCAGTCGAGAGCCCGCTGGAGATGGTGGACGTCCCGCTCGCCCTCGACGATCGTCTCCTCCACGCCGGATACCAGGTCGAGGTCGAACCACTGCCAGTGCTGGGTGCGGCCCGGCGGTTTGACGCCTACCCCCGAAGGTCGACGCCGGAGGGCCAACAATCCCCCATCTCTCGCACAGCACCGCTTCAAGAGGCTCTCCTACATGTCAACCTCCCTCTGCGTTCGTGACGCAACTGAACAGTTACAATCCGCCATGGGTAATCTCCTGGGCTTGCGATCATCGCCGGTACTCCGGTTTGTGCCAGTCGAACCGGCGCCCCTGGTCCCACTCCGAGCGTTGGTTGCCGTAGGCGGTGATCCCACCGGCATCGGCGAGCAGGCGCGCCAGGTGCATGAGGTTCCAGGTCATGAACGTCGTGTTCCGGTTGGTGAAGTCGTTCTCGGGGCCGCCTGAGCCCGGATCGAGATAGGAATGGCCCGGGCCCGCCTCTCCGATCCATCCGGCGTCGGCCTGGGGCGGGATGGTGTACCCCAGATGCTGCAGGGAGTACAGGACGTTCATGGCGCAGTGCTTGATCCCATCCTCATTGCCGGTGATCAGGCACCCCGCCACCCGCCCGTAGTAGCGGTACTGGCCTCGATCATTGAGGAGGTGGGAGTTGGCATAGAGACGCTCGATGCAGCGTTTCATCACCGAACTGTTGTCCCCGAGCCAGATCGGCCCGGCCAGAACCAGGATGTCCGAGGCGAAGACCTGCTCCTGGATCGCGGGCCAGTCGTCTCGGTCCCACCCCTTCGTGGTCATGTCCGGGTCAACGCCCGGCGCGATGTCGTGATCGACCAGGCGCACGCTGGCGGTGGTCACGCCGTGGCGGTTCATGATCGACCGGCTGGCATCCACCAAAGCCTGGGTGTTGGACGTCTCCGGCGACCGCTTCAGAGTGCAATTGATGAACAGGGCCCGTAGTGGCCGCATCGGGTCGTTGCCGCGCTCAGCCATGAAAGGCGTAGAGCGTTCCGTCGTCAGAGCCGATGATCAGTGTGCCATCCGCGGTCATTGCCGGGTACGAGGCCACGATGGCCCCAGTGGCGTGGTCGAAGAGCCGGGCCCCGTTATAGCTGAACCCGACGATGTGACCCGAGGCGGTCCCGAAGTACACGTCGTGGTGGTTGTCCACCAAAGGTGCGGTCCACACCCCGATGCCGTTTGAGGAGATCGCCGTCGAGGTGGCGTCATAGCGACCCACGACCGTGCCCGCCGACGCCTTGACGACATCGACGTAGCCATTGTTGTCACCGAAGTAGGCCAGCCCGTCCGCGGTCGCTGCCGGGGTCGAGTAGGAGAACACACGGCGGGGGTAACGCCAGGCCACCGCCCCCGCCGGGGTGATGCCGTACTCGTAGGCGTCGTTGGTGCCCAAGATGATCGTGCCGTCAGGCGCGACTGACGCTGACACCTCGATGTCCGAACCAGCGGCAAAGCGCCACTTGACGGTGGCATGGTTGCCGCCGTCGGCTAACGCCACCAGGTCGCGGTCGGCGGTGACGTAGACGGTCCCGTCGGCACCGATAGCTGGGCTCCCAAACGACACCGTGCCGACGTTGATCCTCCACAACTGCTGTGCTCCCGCGGCGGTGGCGTCGAGGGCGGCCACGTCTCCAACCGAGTCGGCCACATACACCTCGCCCCCCGACGCCACTGCCGGGGAGAGGACGGTGCCCGCCAGCTTCTGTTGCCAGAGCAGCTTGCCGGTGGGATCGACGGCGTCGAGGGCGCTGTTCGGACCCGGCCACAGAATCGTTCCGTCGCCCAGGATCGCGGGACTGGTCGAGAGGTCCTGGTTGTTGGCGGAGGATCCGCCCCCGTCGAAGGTCCACTTATCCGTGCCGGTCGCCGGGTCCAGGGCGTGGAGGATGCCGTTGTTCGCCGACTCGTAGATGGTCCCGTCGGCCGCCACCACGGGGCCGGCGACGACCGGGGCCCCGAGGTTGCGGGTCCAGCGCAGGCTCCCCGTCGTCGGGCCGGCCGCCACCGACGCTCCCGAGTGGGCGCGGTCGTGGAGGGCAGCGCCCCACGGCGCCGGGCTTCCGATGCCGGCTGCTGCCGTGGGGACGGGACCCGC
>JALZAH010000214.1 GCA_030948425.1 Actinomycetota bacterium | reverse complement strand
TGGCGCAACAAGAACTTGCCCAGGCGGTGGCGGGCCCGGGTCTGGTCGATGACCATGTCGGCCCGGGCTCGGCATAGGTCGCGCACCGCCTCCTCGGCCACCGTTGGCACCCGCACCGCAGAGAGCTGGCCGGCCCGGAAGAGCAGCGCCAGGCGGCTCGCATCGCGGCGATCGGTCTTGACCCGGTCACCGGGGCGCGCCGGGATCAGCGACGGTGCGATGACCTCGCAGTGCACACCCAAGGTGTCCAGCAGTCGACTCGGCTCGTAGCCCGTCGGGCCGGCCTCGTAACGGGCCCACACCCGGGCGGGTCGGGGGAGCCGGCTCACCAGGTGCCGGACCATATCGTCGTCGGAGCTGATCTTGTCCACTGCCGGCGACAGCGAGTCAGGCTCGAGCACCGCGGCGGAGATGGTGTTCTTGTGCACATCCATTGCCAGGACAGGAACGTCAGGGGGAACATGGATCATGGCCGGCTCCTTCCGTATGTGGCTCGGTCCGCCCCATGATGGTCAACCCACGCAAGATGCGGAACGGGCCGGCCGTTCCATACTCACTGAAGGCCGTCGATCGGTCGACGGCGATCACCGTCCCGTGCTGGTTTCCGGGGCTTCAACGCCACCTGGGGAACCGTTCATGTCCGAGCGCCTGCTCGACTAGCGCCGAACCAGTCACTATTGTTTGGCAGTGGCCCAGGATGCCATCGTCGATGTGCCTTTGTGGAGCATTCGATTCGACGATAGTCAACCGCGGGGTGAGCTCGATCCGGATGAGCTCGCGCTGCTGCAAGAGTCGATGCGCCGGCTGGGCCGCACCGTGCAATACATCACGGTCGCCCGGCGAGACGACGGTACCTACCTGGTCCTCTCAGGGGAACGGCGCGTCCGAGCCGCCCAGGCCCTCGGTTGGGAACATCTCCCGGCCGTAGTTGTCGACGAACCCGCCGAGCCGGCCGACCGGCTGCTACGACAGGTGGCCGAAAACACGGCGCGTGCAACGTTGCGCCCTCCCGAGCTCTGCGCAGCAATTGATCGGGCCAGGATCTCCGCCAGCCCGGTCGAGATCGCCACTGCCGTTGGCCTGTCAGTGCGGACGGTGTACAACTATCTGAGTATCCTCGACCATCCAGATCTCGTCGAGGCGCTGCGCCAGGGGCGGACGCTGCGAGCCGTGCTGGCCGAGGTGGCAGCAAGGGCCAACGGCCCGGAGTTGGAGGTATTGGCGCCCGCCCCAGTTCCGTCGTCACCCCGGCTTCGTCGGTCGGTCGACCTACTCGAGGCCGCCTGGCCCTCCCTTGATGACGCTACGAAGTCCGAGTTGGTCGCCCGCATTCGGCCACTAATCGACTCCGTTCCCGGTCCAGGTGCCAGCTGAGACCGCACTGCGCCAGGCTATGGAGGAACCCGCTGTGCAACGTTGCACAGAGCCGGGATGCTCGGCTGCCGGATCACGACCGACTAGGCTTTGACGCGTTCCCCGAGTTCGGCGACGAGCGAGGGTGCGCGTGCTGTGAACACACGAACGATGGGCGACGAGTCTGGATGTTGCGATGACCGTAGTATCCGACAACGAGACCGGCGGCGTTGCCGACGAGATCCAAGCCCTCAGCGCTCGGGTTGACAGGGTAAAGGTTGGAGTCGAGGCTCGAGCCCAAGCCATCACCGACGAGCCCCGGCCGATCAAGGGACCTTCGCCGGCTCAGCCACCTGACGATCGAGGTTCCGGCGGCCGTCGCTCCTGGAGGGTTCTGATCATTGCGTTGGTCCTTGTCCTGCTGGCGGCCGGGGCAACCATGATCATTAGCAGTCGCAACGGGTCAGGCAACCGGGTCTCCAACGGAACTGCGCCCAGGAACGCGCCGGTTGCCGGCAGCGCCCCCTCGTCCGCAGCGCCTGACATTCGAGCAGGTAGCCCGGCGGTGTCGCGTCCCGGCCCGGGGACCCAGGAAGTGACACCGGCACCCGCCTCTGCGCCGGGACCCGCGCCAACTGTGAACGCGGTTGGGACGAACGCAGCCTCGACCGTTGTCGTCGTGGCCGGCGACAGCTTCTGGAGCATCGCCGACCGAGTCGTTTCCGCTCGGATGAGCGCTCCCACGACATCGGACGTCGCCGCCTACTGGGTCGAGCTCGTCCAGGCCAACCAGGGCAGCCTGGCTCAGGCTGGTCATCCCGATCTGATCTACGTCGGCCAGACTTTCTCGCTGCCATGAGACGAGCGGCCGGTGGATCGGCGTCGATACCCGAAGGCGCCACGTCGGGTATGAGTCGACAGAACCCCGCTGCGGCGACGCGCCGTTCCGGTCGACCTACCGATGCCGAGATCCTCGCCGCCAAGCGGATCGTGTCGAGAACCGAACGGCGGGAGGTCGAGGAAGCCGAGCGGCTGTGCCAGGATGCCCGCCGAGTGCTGGAAGCGGCTTCTGCTGAGGCCGAGAAGAGCCGGTCCGAGGCCGAGCGAGTCCTCGCAGAGTCCCGCAGGAAAGCCGGTCGAATCCTGGCCGACGCCGAAGCCGTGCTGGCCGAATCACGCGCCGAAGCCGAACGCATTCGGGCAGACACGACGGTCGCCACCAAGGCCGCAGGTGAGAGCGAGGCTCCCAGGGAGGACATCGAGGGGCGAATCCGGGAGGACATCGAGGGGCGAATCCGAGAGGCGCTGTCGGCCGTGGATCCTTCCACTGGTGAGATTGCCCTGCTCAGCCGGCTGCTGAGCGACGATCTGTCTTCCGACGTGCGCTTGGCGGCCCTCCGTGCTC
>JALZAH010000489.1 GCA_030948425.1 Actinomycetota bacterium | reverse complement strand
CCGGACTGCAGGGTGCCCTGTGTCCTACCGTCGAGGTAGAAGCCACCATGGGCGTCTTGGGTTCGAAAACCCCCGTTGAAGGCGGCGGCAACCGTCGGCAGCTGAGCGGGGGTGATGAACGGGCTCTCGGACCAGGACCCACCGGGCTCCTGGGATCCGGGGATGAGGTTGAGCCGCAGCAGTGTGGGGTCCATCCACACCGCTGTGGTGATCTGGCTGGTGAAGATGTCATCGGCGCGGAACTGGGCCTCGTACATGGGCGCCAGCCCGTTGACCAGCGGACCCGTCGGCACCCATCTTCCCTCGTTGGGCAGAGGGTTTCCGGTGATTAGAGCGACCGACGCCGGCACCGGGAGGTGGTCACCGCGCGGGTCCTTGGTCACCGGGGCTCGGATCACGCTGTTCAGCTTCTGCGGTTGACCGCCCTTGGAGGGGGCCTGATGCTTGTAGTACCACGATTCGATGGGGGTCACGACGAACGCCGCGTGATGGGATCGCAACCAGTCGGCCCACTTGGCCTTGAAGTCCTCGTTGCCCGGCGTTGCCGCCGCGCCGATGACGGAGATGAAGATCAACAGGAACACGAACGCCACCGAGGCCAGAGGCAGGAAGCGTCGCCGAAAACGCCGGCGACGCTCGGCCATGCGCCGGGCCATGATGGCCCGAGGCACCGGCTGGAAGACCCTCTCGTACATCTCGTCGGTCATCGGGGCCGGGACAGCCCGGAGAAACGAAGGTGGATGGGCACCGTCCCCGCCATGTCCGGCGCACCCGATGCCCAAGATGCACTGGGCGGTGGCCACACCAGCGGCACCGGAGGGAGCGACCACAGAGGCATCCCCCGATTCTGGCGGCTGGGGCCGTCGTTGCGGTGTCATACCCATGCTCGACTGACGTCTGCGGCAGCTCGACCCACGCCGCACCTTCGCCGTCATCGTCACCGTCACCGCCGGTGCCTACCATGAGCGCCCATGCTGTCGACTCACCGGGCGGAGCGCTCGGATCGCCTGGTCGATGGTCTGGCTGCGACCCTTCGGACACCGAGCGGCGACCCCTTCACCCCCGAAGTTGTAGCCGTGCCCACTCGTGGCGTCGAACGGTGGCTGACCCAGAGCCTCTCGGCCACGTTGGGCGCTTCGGAGGGTCGCCGGGACGGGGTGTGCGCCAACGTGGCCTTTCCGTTCCCGGCCACGCTGGTCGACCGGGCCCTGGCGGCGGCATCCACCATCGACCCCGACGAGGACCCATGGCCGGTCCGCCGCTCAGTGTGGCCCCTGCTGAGCGTGGTCGACCGCCATCTGGAGGAGGAGTGGCTGGCACCCCTCGCCGCCCATCTGGGGCGTGTCGCCCCTTCTCGGACCGGGGCGCTCGTGCCCTCCGGCGCCCGCCCTCCGTCCGACGCCCGCCCTCCGGCTGGCGTGAGCCTGCCGGACGACCCGGACGACCCGCGATTGGCGCGGCGATTCGCCATCGTCCGTCATCTCGCCGACCTCTTCGATCACTACGGCGTCCATCGCCCGGGGATGGTCCGCGCGTGGGCAACCGGCCGGGACACCGACGAGGCGGGGCGGTCGCTGGTGGAGGATCTACTCTGGCAGCCGCCCCTGTGGCGACGGTTGCGGGCCACCATCGCCGTACCCAGTCCGGCCGAACGCCTGGGGCCGGCATGCGCCGCGTTGCGAGCGACACCCGGCATCGTCGACCTTCCCCCCCGCCTCTCCCTCTTCGGCCTGACCCGGCTGCCGGCCAGCTACCTGGAGGTCCTGGCCGCCCTGGCCGCCGGACGTGACGTGCACCTGTGGCTCCTGCACCCCTCCGCTGCCTTGTGGGCACGCTCAGCCGCACCTCGCAGACAGGCACTCCCCCTGAGGACCGATGTGGTCAGCGGGGCGCCGAGGCACCCTCTCCTCGCTTCGTGGGGACGCGATGCCGCCGAGATGCAGGTCGTGCTGGCCACCGTGGGTGGCGAACACGACGAGGCGCTGGGTCCCATCGACGCCCCGCTCACGCTCCTGGGAAGGATCCAAGCCGACATCCGCGCTGACAAGGCCCTCCCGGCTCCACCTGCCCCGGGGCGGACTGACCAGCGCTTCGGGCTCGGCGCAGACGACCGCAGCATCGTGATCCACGACTGCCACGGCCCCACCCGACAGGTCGAGGTCCTCCGCGACACCATCCTGCATCTTTTGAGCGACGACCCGACTCTCGAGGCTCGCGACATCATTGTGCTGTGCCCCGACATCGACACCTTCGCTCCGATCATCTCCGCCACGTTCGGGCTCGGCCCGAGCGGTGTCGGCTACCACGGCCAGGAGGAAACCGAGCTCCCGTGGCCCGCGAGCGGCACCCACCGGTCCGATCTCCGGGTCCGCCTGGCGGACCGCTCCCTCCGCCAGACCAATCCGGTGCTCCAGGCGGTGACCCACCTGCTGAGCATGGTGGGCTCGCGGGTCACCGCATCTGCCGTGCTCGACCTGGCGGGCATGGCCCCGGTGCGAGCACGCTTCCGCCTCGACGACGACGATCTCACCGTGCTCGGCGAGTGGGTCCGCCATGCCGGGATCCGGTGGGGAGTCGACGCTGCTCACCGGGTGAGGTACCACCTCGGCGACGTGGACGCCAACACGTGGCGATGGGGGATGGACCGCATCCTGGCCGGGGTGACCATGGCTGCCGACGACGGCCCGCCAGTCGACGGGACCCTCCCCCTCGACATCGCCGGGCCTCCAGACATGAGCCTGGTGGGGCGCCTGGCCGAGCTCATCGACCGCCTGGCTGATGCTCTCGACCGACTCTGCGTGTCCCAGACCGTTCCTGGGTGGGTGAGCGCCATCTCCGCCTGTGGTGATGCCCTGCTGGCCGTGTCGGAGACCGACCGCTGGCAGCGCCAGCAGCTCGACACCATGCTCGAGGAGGTGCTCGACGAGTCCCACGCCGCCGACGCCGTGGAACTGTCCCCCGCCGAGGTGGTCGAGCTGTTCGCCGACCGCTTGAAGGGTCGCCCCACCCGCGCCAACTTCCGCACTGGGCATCTGACCATGTGCACGCTCGTTCCCATGCGCTCCGTACCCCACCGGGTGGTGTGCCTGCTCGGTCTCGACGACACCGTCTTTCCGCGGGGGGACAGGCCCGACGGCGACGACCTGCTCAGCAGGCACCCCCTGGTAGGCGACAGCGATCCCAGAAGCTCCGACCAGCAACTGCTCCTCGATGCCGTGCTGGCCGCCCGAGATCATCTCGTCATCACCTACAGCGGCCGCGACGAGCGCACCAATGAGATCCGTCGCCCCGCCGTCCCGGTCGCCGAGTTGGCTGACGTGGCCGAACGCACGGCGGTTGTGGCCGACGGCGGCAGCGTCGCCGACCGTTTGGTGGTGCACCATCCCCTGCAGCCGTTCGACCGCCGCAACTTCATCATCGGCGGCCTCACGCCGGGTCAGCCCTGGAGCTTCGACATCGCTCAACTCGACGGTGCTCGCGCCGCTGCCGGTAAACGGAGGCCCCCGGAGGCGTTCCTTCCCGGGCCGTTGTCACATCGCCGGTCCGACGTGGTCAACCTGAGTGATCTGGCCGGCTTCGTCCGCCACCCCGTTCGGGCGTTCCTGCGGAATCGGCTGGGGGTCAGCACGCCCAGAGCCGACGAGGAGGCCGGCGACAGCATGCCCATCGATCTCGATGGTCTCGAGCAGTGGGGGGTGGGCGACCGCCTGCTCCGCCGGCAGCTGGCCGGGTGGAGCGCCGCCGACGCCCGAGCCGCCGAGCTGGCCGGCGGAGCTTTGCCGCCCGGCTGGTTGGGTCGCTGCCGAGTGGACACGGTGGCGGAGATCGTGGCCGAATTGATGGGCGAGGCCGGCCATCCGGGCGCCGATCCCCGTGGTGACGATGACGACGGGGGTGTCGTCGACGTGCGCGTCGAGCTGTCCGGTGGCCGGACCCTCCTGGGCACGGTGAGCGGCCTGCGGGGAGTGGTTGTCACCACCGTGACGTATTCGCGCCTGAAACCCACCCATCGACTCGAGACCTGGGTCCGACTGCTGGCCTTGAGCGCCGCCCATCCGCAGCAGCCCTGGTCGGCTCGCATCGTCTCCCGGGCGCCGTACGGGGCCCGAGCGCCCGCGTGGGGGACGGTCCTGGCCCCGCTGGGGGTCGATGCCGGTGAGCGTCGCCGACTGGCCTTGACCCATCTCGAGGTGATCACCGACCTGTGGTCCCGGGGGATGTGTGAGCCCCTGCCCTTGTATGCGGCGACATCCGCGGCGTGGGCCGGGGGCGATCACCAACAAGCGGAGCCCGTCGCCCAACGGTGCTGGGAGGGCGAGTTCGATCGCCCTGGTGAGCGAAGCGATCCCGAGCACCGCCTGGTGCTCGGGACCACGACCGACTTCCGCAGCCTGCTGGCCACCGAACGCCACTCCGATGAGGCCGGTCCCGGTTGGTCCGGCGCCGAGCGCAGCCGGTTCGGCCTCCTGGCCCACCGGCTCTGGGACGGCCTGGTGGTTCACGAGGCAACTTCATGACCGCCGACGACGGCCGGGGCGCAGGGGGCGCCAGCATCACCGAGTTCAACCTCTACGGACCGCTGCCGGAGGGCACCACCGTCCTCGAGGCCAGCGCCGGGACGGGAAAGACGTTCGCCATCGCCACCCTCGCCGTCCGCCACCTGGCGGTCGGGGTGCCTGCCGACGCCCTGCTGATCGTCACCTTCACCCGGGCGGCGACCGGCGAGTTGCGCGACCGGGTACGGGACCGCCTGGTGTCGGCCATCCACGGGCTGCGCATCGTCTCGGAGGGCGCCGACGCCCCCGATGAGCTGGTCCGGCTGCTCTCCTCGGAGGGGCACGCCCGAACGGCCCTGCACCTTGAGCGCCTGAGCCGGGCGGCAGCGGCGTTCGACACGGCCACCATCACCACGACGCACGGATTCTGTGGCTTGGTGCTCGGTGGCCTGGGCACGGCCGGGGACCTGGGCACCGGATGGCAACTGGTCGAAAGCATCGACGATCTTACCGATGAGGTGGTCGATGACCTCTACCTTCGCCACTACGTGCGCCCCCGCGCCGGCCACGACGTGACCATCACCAGGGCGCAGGCCGGCCGGGCGGCCCGCTCTGCGGTGGGCAACCCGCGAACGGTCCTGGCCCCGGCGAACGCCGAACGGGACACTCCCGCCAATCTGCTGTTCCGCCTGGCCAGCCGGGCCGGTGAGGAGGTCGGCGAGCGCCTGGCCCGAAGCGGCACGCTCGGCTACGACGACCTGCTCACCCGACTGTGCGGGACACTCGAGGATCCTCTTCGGGGCCCGGCCGCCGCCCGGCGCCTCCGGGAGCGTTACCGGGTGGTGCTGGTCGACGAGTTCCAGGACACCGACCCGGTGCAGTGGGAGATCATCCGCCGGGCGTTCGACGGGACGGTCAACCTGGTGCTGATCGGTGATCCCAAGCAGGCCATCTACGCCTTTCGTGGTGGCGACGTCCACGCCTACCTGGCGGCGTGTCGGTCGGCGTCGACCCGGGCCACCCTGGCGGTCAACTGGCGCAGCGACCAGGGACTCGTCAACGTGCTCGGCGCCTTGTGGAACGGTGTTGCCCTCGGCCACCCGGCAATCCTGGTGCGAGCGGTGCGCGCCGCTCCGGACCATCAGAGCAGTGGTCTGGTCGATCCGGCACGACCCGAACCGCTCCGCCTGCGGCTCCTGCGACGCGGCGATCACCCCCGGTTGCTCAACGCCAAGTCCCGGACGTTCAAGATGGACCGGGCCCTGGCGGCGGTGGCCGAGGACCTGGCCGCCGACGTGCAATCCTCGTTGGCCGCTGGCACCACGCTACGGTCACCTCCACACGGCGGGGCGGCCGGGCGGCTCCTGCTCCCCCAGGACATAGCCGTCCTGGTCGACCGCAACGACGAAGCCGAGGTCATGCACGCCGCGCTGCTGGCCCGGGGGGTCCCAGCGGTGATCGCCGGTTCGGGGCCGGTGGTGGCCACCGACGCGGCGCGCCACTGGCTCACTCTTCTCGCCGCCCTGGAGCTGCCGTCGTCGGGCCGCCGGGCCAGGGCGGCGGCACTGACGCCGTTCATCGGCTGGACGGCGCAGCGCTTGAGCGAGGCCGGCGACGCCCACCTCGACGAGCTGACCACCCGCCTGCAGCGATGGGCAGACGTGGCCAACCGTCGGGGGGTCGCCGTGCTCACCGAGACCATCATGGCCACCGAGGACCTTCCCGCCCGATTGCTGCAGCGGGTCGACGGAGAACGACACCTCACGGACCTGCGCCACATGGCCGAGATCCTCCACGGTCACAGCAGCGAGGCTCAACTCGGGATCTCCGCCCTGACCACCTGGTTGCGGCATCGGATCGCCGATCCCACCGTCGACATCGGCGGGAACAGAGGATGGCGCCGCCTCGACTCCGACGCTGACGCCGTGCAGGTCCTCACCGTGCACCGGAGCAAAGGGCTCGAGTTCCCCATCGTCTACCTCCCATGCATGTGGCGGGTGAGGAGCTTGCAGCAGGCCGACATCCTCGCCTTTCACGACCCCGACAACGGTGATCGGCGCACCGTCGATGTCGGTGGCGATGGCGGTCCCGGGCGGGCGGAGCGGTTCCACCAGGCCGGCGAGGAGCAGGACGGTGAGGATCTCCGTAAGGCGTACGTGGCACTCACCCGGGCCCGCCATCAAGTCGTGGTGTGGTGGCTGGCCGCCCAGAACACCCACAAAGCAGCCTTTTCCCGGCTCGTCCAACGCTCGAGCGGTGCTCGGACGCCAAAGGTCACCGACGACGGGTTCGAACTGGCGATCGAGGCCCGCTTCGAAGCCGTCCGCCACCTGATCGACGTCACCACGGTGACGACCACCGGGCGTCAGACCACCGTGGCGAGCGATGTCGAGGAGGAGGTGGAGCTGACCGTCCGGAGCTTCGACCGAGCCCTCGACACAGTCTGGCAGAGAACGTCCTATACCGGCCTCACCCGCCATGCCCACGGCTCGGTAGCCGCCGATCCGGTTGTCGGCGAGGAGACCGGACCGCAGGGGCCCGACGACGAGTGGTTGCCCACCACCGCCGATCTCGGCGCTCGCAACCGCTCCCTTCACGACTGCCAGCCCCCCGACGGGGTCAGAGTCGGAGGGTCCCCGAGCGGCAACAGGTCCGGGGGTGATGGGGGTGGCAGCGGTGAGCTCCCGAGCGACGACGGGTCCACCGATGAGGACGAACGCGCCCTGCGCGGAGTCGCCTCACCCATGGCCACGCTTCCCGGTGGCGCCTCCTTCGGCACGGTCGTCCATGCTGTGCTCGAGGCGACGGACTTCACGGTGCCCGATCTCAGCGCCGAGATCTCCTCTCGCGTGGCCGGGCGCCTGACCGGCGACCTGACCCAGCCACTAGACACCGTGACCCTCGTCGCCGCCCTAGTCGATGCCATCGAGACCCCGCTCGGTCCCGCCGCCTCCGGCATCCGCCTGCGTGACCTGGACCGGACGGACCGCCTCGACGAGGTGAGCTTCGAGCTCCCCCTCGTCGGTGGGGAGCGGGCGTCTGGCCAGGTGACCGTCGCCGCCATGGCGGCGCTGCTGCGCCGCTCGGTCCCGGCCGGCGCCCCTCTCGGCTCCTACGCCGACCGGTTGGACGACCCGCTGTTGGCGACCAGCCTTCGGGGCTACCTGACGGGCAGCATCGACGCCGTGGTCCGCCTCCCAGCGGCCGCTACCGGCAGGAGGCCCCGCTTCACCATCATCGACTACAAGACGAACTGGCTCGGTGTCGGCGACGAACCTCTCAGCGCCTGGCACTACCGCCCTTCGGCGCTGCTCGACGCCATGCAGCGCGCCCACTACCCCCTCCAGGCTCTGTTGTACCTGACAGCCCTGCACCGCTTCCTCCGGTGGAGGTTGCCCGGTTACGACCCCGACATCGACCTGGGCCCGGTGCTTTACCTGTTCCTGCGGGGGATGACGGGCGGGCAGGTTCCCTTCGTCGGGGGGACGCCGTGCGGGGTGTTCACCTGGGTGCCACCACGCGGGTTGGTCAGCGAGCTCAGCGATCTTCTCGACCGGGGTGTGTCCACGGCGGCGATGGCCGACCGACGGTGAGCGCCGACGTCGGTGCCGATCCCTTCGGCGCAGGGATCGTTGTCAACACCCCGCCGGCCCTGCAGCCTTTCGCCGTCGCTGGTCTCCTCGCCCCGGGCGACATCCACGTGGCCCGTTGGGTGCTGGCCCATCATCGAGATGACGTTGTGGCATTGGCCACCGCCTTCACCGTTCGTGCTCTCCGGCTGGGCAACGTGTGCCTCGATGTGCCCCGCGTCCGCCACACTGCGACCGTCGACGCCACGCTTCCCGACGCTGCGGCTGGCGGTGACCGGCCTAGCCACGCCGAGCTGCCGTGGCCGGACGTCGATGTCTGGCTCAGCCGCCTCCAGGCCAGCGAGGCGGTGGCCGTCGGCGACGCCGACCCGGGCCGGCGGCCCCTGCGCCTGGTCGGCCACCGCCTCTACCTGGACCGCTCCTGGCGCCAAGAGCTCGCGGTCGCCGCCGACCTGGTCAGGCGGACGGCCGTGCCCGCCGAAGGGGTGGACACGGCGCTGCTGAGCGCCGGCCTGGCCCGGCTGTATCCCGGCGATGCTCCCGACCTGCAGCGCCTGGGGGCGGCGGCGGCGGTGCTCCGTCGCTGCTCGGTGTTGGCCGGCGGCCCGGGAACAGGCAAGACGACCACGGCGGCGCGCATTCTGGCTCTCCTCGACGACCAGGCCGCCGCCGCCGGCCTCCGGCCTCCCCGGGTGGCCCTGGCCGCACCGACCGGGAAGGCTGCCGGTCGCCTGCAACAGTCCGTCAACGCCGAAGCAGCTACCCTCGACGTCGGCGAAGATCAGCGCCGGCGACTGGCGGGTGTGGACGCATCGACCCTGCATCGTCTGCTCGGGCGGCGCCCCGGGCCCGAGGGTCGCTTTGACCACGACCGGCGCAACCGCCTGCCCCATGACGTGGTGGTGGTCGACGAGACATCGATGGTGTCGCTGGCGCTGCTCGCCGCCCTGGTCGACGCCCTGCGCGTCGACGCCCGTCTGGTGCTGCTCGGCGACCCTGAGCAGCTGGCGTCGGTGGAGGCGGGTGCCGTGCTGGCTGACATCGTCGGACCGGTGACCAACGGCCTGGTCATGTCCTCGGCCAGCCGGGAGGCGTTGAGCAGGGTGACCGGTCAGCCGGTGGATGCCGAAGAGCCGCCGTCCGGCGTCGGCCTCGGTGACGGCATCGTCGTCTTGCGCCGGGTGCACCGCTTCGGGGTGGTGATCGCAGCACTGGCCGAGGCCATCCAGGCCGGCGATACCGATGAGGCCGTGCACCTCCTCGATGGGTCCCATGCCGAGCTGGCCTGGATCAGCGACGATGGTCGGGGAGCTGACGAGCGATCGGGAGGACATGAGCTCTCGACGATCCGCCACCAGGTGGTGGAAGCCGGCCGGGCCGTGCTCGCCGCCGCCGGCGCCGGCGACGGTCCATCGGCGCTGGAGTCGCTCGCCACCATGCGGATCCTGTGCGCCCACCGACGCGGCCCCTACGGCGTGACCGCGTGGGCGGACCGAGTCGACGGTTGGTTGATCGACGCATTGAACGACCACCGATCCCAAGAGGCCTGGTACGTGGGCCGGCCGGTCCTGGTGACCGCCAACGACCACGAGCTGGGCTTGGCCAACGGTGACGTCGGTGTTGTCATCGCCCACCACAACGGCGAACGCCGGGTGGCCTTCGCCCGCCACGACGAGTTCGTCGAAGTCAACCCGGGACGCCTGCGGGCCTTTGAGACGGTTCACGCCATGACCATCCACAAGAGCCAGGGCTCCCAGTTCAACCACGTAGCGGTGGTCCTGCCCGAGCCAGGATCCCCGTTGCTGACCCGCCAGCTGTTCTACACGGCGGTGACCAGGGCCCGTCACCACGTGACCGTCGTGGGCAGTGAAGCCGCAGTGCGCACCGCCGTTGACACCAGGATCAGCCGGGCCTCGGGATTGGCCGAGCGACTGTGGGGGGCGGGGGCGGGGGGCCGTGGTCCCGACAGCGAGCCGTCCATTGGGTGGGGATGACCACCTTCTGCGCCGCCGCATCGCCCGGTACCGTCAAGGGATGCAACCGAGCGAGTACGTCACCGTCGTCGCCGAACACGGAGGCAAGCTCGCCGATGTCGCCGAGGGCGCCCTGGAGATCCCCATCCCCACCTGCCCGGCGTGGACGATGGCCGACCTCGTCTGGCATGTGGCCGTCGTCGCCGACTTCTGGCGCCAACTCGTCGACGGCACCATCGGCGGCCCGGGGGCCTTCGAGGCCCGGCAACGGCCGACCCGACGATGCTCTCATCGCCTTCTACCGGTTGGTGCTCGACCAGCTGGTGTCAGTCCTCGGTGCCGCCGACCCCCGCGCCCGGGTGTGGACATGGGCCGTCGACCACAGCGCCGAGTTCATCCAGCGGAGGATGGCCCACGAGCACCTCGTCCACTCCTGGGACGGCCACCACGCTTGCGGTGTCGAATCACCGATCGATGCCCACCTGGCCCTCGACGGCATCGACGAGCTCGTAGAGTCGTTCCTGCCTCGGGTCCCGCTCATCGACGACCTCGGCGAGGGCATCCACCTGCATGCCACCGACGTCGAATCGGGCGGAGAGTGGCTGATCCGTGTCCGAGACGGCGCCTGGGACACCGAGCACCGACACGCCAAGGGCGCCTTCGCCGCCCCTCGCCGACGAGGACGTGGTCACCAGCACCGAGGCGGAGGGCAAACGGATCTTCGCCTTGACCGACGCCGGTCGGGCCGAGGCCGAGGCCCATCAGGACTCCGGCGACCCCGAGCCGTGGGACAGCGATCCGTCAGCCAAGGGCCGCTTCGCCCTACGCGAGGCCATGGCCCAGCTCCATCACGCCGCCCAGCAGGTGGGCAGTGCGGGGGGGGCCGAGGAGGTCGACAAGGCGGTGGAGATCGTCCGCCAGGCTCGCCAGGGCCTCTACAAGATCCTGGCCGAGGCGTGATCGACTGAGGCAGGCGAACCCCGTCAGCGCAGCAACGAGGTTGGGGAATGACCTCCCAGGCTGGCGTCGAGCACCTCGATGGTATGGGCGAGGGGAAGCTCGGTTCCCTGACGGCGGAGCCCGGCGGCGATCTGCAGGGTGCATCCCGGGTTGGCCGCCACGAGCAGGTCAGCCCCGGTGGCGGCCACGTTGGCCGCCTTGCGGTCGCCGAGCTCGGTGGCGGCGTCGGGGGCCAGCAGGTTGTAGACGCCCGCGGATCCACAGCACAGGTCGCCGTCGGCGATCTCCACCAGCTCCACCCCGGGGATGTCGCCGAGCAGCCGGCGGGGCTCGGCCCGGATGCCCTGGGAATGAGCCAGGTGGCAGGCGTCGTGGTACGCCACCTTCAACTCGAGGCGGTGGCGGGTGGCCACCGGTTCCCGGGAGGCCAGGAACTCGGCGATGTCGTAGGTCCTCTCGGCCAGCGCCGCAGCCCGCTCACGGTAGGCGGGGTCATCAGCCAGAAGCTCGCCATAGTCCTTGACCGACGTGCCGCAACCCGCCGAGTTGATGACCAGAGCGTCCACGTCAAGGGGGCCGAAGGTGTCGATGCTGCGCCGGGCGAACGCCTGGGCCTCGGCCTCCCGCCCGCTGTGCTCCGAGAGGGCACCACAACATCCCTGCGCAGCGGGAACAACGACATCGAAGCCCTCGGCCACCAGCACCCGTGCCGTCGCCGCGTTGACGGCAGAGAAAAAGGCCTGCTGTACGCATCCCGTCAGCAGGGCGACCGTTCCCCGTCGCTCCCCCACCGCCGGCATCCGCTCGGGAAGCTCGGTGACCGGCCCGAGCGGCGGCAGCAGCGACACCATGGTGCGCAGCGGCTGAGGGAGGCGGCCGGCCAGCCCGCTGCGCTGCACGAGTCTTTCCAGACCGGATCGTTGATAGGCGCGAAGCGGGCCCCGGAGGGCGCCGAGGCGACGACGGTAGGGGAACATGGCGAAGATCCCCGCTCGCATGGCCCGCTCCCAGCGCGACCGGGTGTGGCGCCGTTCGACCTGCGCTCGGGTGGCAGTGATCAGCTGGTCGTAGCGGACCCCCGACGGGCAGGCAGTGACGCAGGCCATGCAGCCCAGGCAGGCATCGATGTGGCCGACCAGGGAGCCGGTCATCGGTTCGCCGTCAAGACCCTGGGCCATGAGCTGGATGCGCCCACGAGGCGAGTCCATCTCCTCGCCCCACAGGGCATAGGTGGGGCATGCGGGCAGGCAGAACCCACAGTGCACGCAGTCATCGATGAGGTCCTGCTGGGGCGGGCGATGGGCATCGAACGCGGTCATCAGATGCCTCCTACGAAGCGTCCGGGATTGCAGGTGCCGGCCGGGTCAAAGCGCTCCTTGACGCGGCGCA
>JALZAH010000137.1 GCA_030948425.1 Actinomycetota bacterium | reverse complement strand
GACCAGCACCAGACCGAAAGGGAGAGCGATCAGCAGCGTGGGCAGAAGAGAAACCGACACCAGGAACCACGCCTGGTCGATGGACTCCGCCCAGGAGAAGCGTCGGCGGATGATGCTGCCGGGGATGACCCCGAGAGCATCAAGGGTCAAGGAGACAAGCGTGCCGAACGACGCCGCCGAGCCGCGGGTGGAGCCGGCCAGACTCTTGAACATCCGGTTGGTCCCACGCTCGACCTTGGCAACTGCAGTCACCGGCGCTCACCGGCCCAGTGATGCGCCGGACCGGACACCATGTCACACAGCAATGTGTCATCAGTCACTGGCATCGTGGCACTACTCAAGCACACGACCTTTTCCGCAACAAGGCAGCGGAGAAGGTTTCCCCGGTCGCCGAGGCGTGACGTCCGGCACGGCTCAGAACCCACCGACGGTGGACCTCTGGATAAAGGTGACAAAGGCTCCGTTCCCGGGACATACTCACGTCAGCACCCCGAATGCCAGGCACCAGCACAGGGCGGTGAGGCTCATCCCGTCGCCTACCCGCCCCGCTGCCATCTCGGTCCGCAGACTCCTCGGGTCGACCCACTCGACCCGCTCCGACTCCACCCAGTCCGTCGGATCACCGACGTGGGTAGCGACGAAAGCGGCGAAGAGATGGAAGGTCTGATCGGACAGCCCGTTGGAGGGATGGTAGGCCGTGAGGGGCCGCAGGGGCCCCGGACGCCAGCCCGTTTCCTCCTCCACCTCGCGAGCCGCACCCTCAGGGATCGATTCGCCAGCCTCCATCCGTCCGGCCGGTATCTCCCAGCCCCAGCTGTCGGTGATGAACCGGTGGCGCCACAACAGCAGGACTCCCTGGCCAGGATCGGCGACGACCACTCCCGCCGCCGGGGCCGGGGTCCGAACCAGGTGGTGGTCGAGGCGTCGACCGTCGGGCAACTCGACGTCGGCCAGGTGCAGGGCTACCCATGGCGATTCGTAGAGGACGGTCTCGCCGTGCACGGTCCAACGCATGGACCCCGACCGTAGGCGGCATGACGTTCGGACGGCCCCAGCGCCGCCCGAACGAGGTGCCGATCAGGAACAGCGTTACGGCCAGCGCCTTCGAGCCGTGTCACTGTTTGATCAGTTCGACAGCTTTCGTCCCATTCCTGCCATCATCGCACAGCGGGCACACCGCGGGGATAGGCCGCTACGGTGCAGCAGGTGGACGACCCCGGCCTGTGGCCTGACCAGGCCGCCGCCGATGAGGCGGCTATGGCCGCCGCCCTCACCGAGGCCCGGGTGGCCGGCGACGCCGGCGATGTGCCCGTCGGTGTCGTCGTCGTCGTGGACGGGACGATTGTGGCCGCCGCCGGGAACGCCAAGGAGGCGACCATTGATCCGACCGCCCACGCCGAGATCCTGGTCCTACGTCAGGCGGCGGCCGCCCTCGGCACGTGGCGGCTGACCGGGGCAACGGTCTACGCCAGCCTCGAACCGTGCCCGATGTGCGCCGGCGCTCTCGTCGCCGCCCGCGTCGCCCGGGTGGTCTTCGCCACCCCTGACCCCAAAGCCGGGGCCTGCGGTTCGCTCTACAACCTCTGCGTCGACCCCCGCCTCAACCACGAGATAGCCGTCACCGCTGGTGTTCGGGCCGGCGAGGCCGCCGAGCTGTTGCGGTCGTGGTTTGCCGCCCGCCGAGCGGGGACGACGACTCTCCCGTAGCGACGGTTCGGACCGGCAACAACCGCCGATGGCACCCTCATCGTCGGAGCCGGCGGCCTTAAGCGGGCATTTTGCGTGGTGCCATGCCTACAATGGGTGTTCGGCCAGGGTGTGGGAGGCGACATTGGGTAACCACGAGCCAATCCGCGACGGGTGGTTATCGGTGGCCCAGGCGAGGGTCGTGGCTTCTCCGCCCGGCTTGGACGACCACAACGTCGTTCCCGCTCATGCTCTCGCTGGGCTCCTTGGTGCTGGCGGTGCAGTGGCACTGGTCGTTACGTTCATTCCGCACGGGATGCAGATGTCTCAAGCGATCACTGCCCTCAACGAGCTCATCGGGACAGCGGGCCTCATCGCTGCGCTGGTCACGTGGTTGGCCGGCCGACGGTTCCCGGACTGGGCGCTGCATCCGCTCCTGATCGGGGCGACGACCGTGGTCAGCGTGGCCGCTGCCACCTGTGACAGTGGGCCGCTCGGCATTGCCTCCGCCTCTTTTTATGTGGCCCTCCCGTTGTTCGCGTTCCGGTTCTTCACCCGACCGGTAGGCGTCGGCTACCTGGCGGCAGCCGGGGTGGCACTGGGCCTGGTGTTGAGCATCACCGGCGAGAACGCCGCCGTAGCCGAGTGGCTGCTGATCATGACCACCGCTACTGCCGTAGGCGTCGTGGTGTCACGAATGCGGGTACAACTGTGGAGGTTGGCGACCACCGACCGGCTCACCGGACTCCCGAATCGCCACGGCATCGACGATCACCTGACTCGGCGGATTGATCAGGCTCGCCGCCGCGGTTGGGATCTATCGGTGGCGCTGGTCGATCTCGACGGCTTCAAGTCCGTCAATGACCGTCACGGCCACTCCGCAGGTGATGAGGTCCTGGCCGGGATCGCCGACCGCTGGCGCGTGGCGTTGCGCACGGGCGATCTGATGGGCCGCTACGGCGGAGACGAGTTCGTTGTCGTGTTCCCTCGCACCGACGCCACAGTCGCCGCCACCATCGTGGACCGCTTATCGAACGAGGGCCGTAACCACCCCTTCTCCGCTGGTCTGGCCGCACTCGAAGCCTCCGACACCGCCAGCAGCCTCCTCGACCGGGCCGACAGGGCGATGTATGAGACAAAACGCGCTCGGAGCATCTCCGAACAAGCCTCGGTCGGCGTGGCCCCTCCGGCCTGCTCCTGTCACACCCTCGGTGACGAAACGAGCAAGGTGTTGCTCAGCCGCTCCTCTGTGCGGCCAGCACCCTCGCCACGGGGGTTATAGGCTTCATCTTCCGAGGAGGGGTGCGAGAGCGGCCGAATCGGACGGTCTCGAAAACCGTTGTACCTCCGGGTACCGTGGGTTCAAATCCCACCCCCTCCGCCAGTTCAGAGGCACTTTATGCCTTTGACCTTCCCTTCGAGAGCCATCGGACCGCTTCAGGATGGCGCGTTCTGGGTCTCGACCGGCATGCCACAGTCGGGGTCTTTGGCGTGCCCCGAATCGCCGCCGGGCGCAGCCCATAACGGGCGGGCGTCATCGGCGACGGTTCATGGCTTTGACGAGCGCCTGCTGGTACACACCGGCAGGAAGCCGTGACAAGGCGTCGATCACCTTGGCGTCCGGTCCGATCAGGGCTCGACGACGGTTGCGACCAACAGCGACAAGGATCTCACGGGCAGCCTTGTCAGGAGCGGTGAGCGCCAGGTTGTCGAAGCTGCGGCGGGCGGCATCCTCTCCACCAGCCACGGATGCCGCGCTGGCGTCGATGCGGGCGTTGCGGGCGATGTTGGTCTTGATCCCGCCAGGGTGGATCGTCGTGCATGAGACTCCGGCCCCCTCCATCTCCAGTTCCATGCGTAGGGCATCGGTGAAGCCACGGACGGCGAACTTGGCGGCGTTGTAGGCGGACTGTGAGGGGACGCTGATCAACCCAAACACGCTCGACAGGTTGATGACGTGTCCCTCACCGGAGGCCTTGAGGTGCGGAAGGAAGGCCTTGGTCCCGTAGACAACACCCCAGAAGTTGATGTTCATCAGCCACTCGAGGTCCTCGTAGGTCATGGCCGAGATGGTGGCGCCCAGAGCCACCCCGGCGTTGTTGAAGATCAGGTTGACCCGGTCGTGGTCGACCACCACCTGGTCGGCCCATGCGTACACGGCGATGCGGTCGGTGACGTCGAGGTGCTGTGAGGTGACCTTCACTCCGTAGCCTTCACACATGGCGACGCTCCCGGCCAGGCCGGCGTCGTCGATGTCGGAGAGGGCGAGGTGAGCACCGCGAGAAGCGAGCTGGTGGGCCAGGGCC
>JALZAH010000139.1 GCA_030948425.1 Actinomycetota bacterium | reverse complement strand
GGCGTCGATTGGGCCAGAAGCCCGCCGGCGTGCAGATGCCAACGCTGCGTGGTGGCCGGCGGGGGCCAGGTGTCCAGGTCGACCCACCGCCTGGAACCCATGACGTAGAGCCGGACGCCTCGATGGGGTCGCTCCGGTCGCCGGCCCAGGAGCTCCTCGTCGAACCAATCGATGCCGTCGCGCAGCTGGGCGGCGGCACCCCCCATGCTGGTGTGGGTCCACGGCCCTACGGTCAGGCGCGCCCGGCGGCCGGCGGCGCGCAGGGCAACGAAGTCGTTGATCTGGGCGGGCAGGAACAGGTCGTACCATCCCCCGACCAGGCTGGCGGGTGGCACCCTCGACAGGTCGCCACCGAACTCCACGGGGTCCCACCAGGGATCACCGGGCTGCTCGTGGACCAGCCAGTCCTGGTAGAAGCCGATCGAGCGGCGGACCGATGCCCAGTCGGCCCGAGACAACGGGAGGGTGGTGTAGACGGCCTCGAGCCGCTGACGGGCCCGGACATGGGCCAGGACGATGCGGGGGAGCGTGCGCTCCTGTGACTCGATCAGGTCGATCCAGGTGGCGCCCGTCTCCAAGCTGAACGAGCCGCCCGGATAGGTGACGGCGTCGCGAAACGAGCGGGCGGTGACCGACAGGGCCATGGCCTTGACATGCTCGGGGGGGTCAGCGGCCACCGCCCACTGGGTCAGGCCCAGGTAGCTCGGGCCGTAGGTGGCGCTGACGCCTCCGAACCAGGGCTGTTCGGCGATCCAGGCGTGGGTGGCCTGCCCGTCGACCTCCTCGTTGCGGAACGGTTCCCAGCCCCCCGCAGAACCGAACGAGCCGCGTGTGCTCTGGATGAACGCGCTGTAACCCCGCTCGGCCAGCAGGCGACCGATCAGGCCGAGCTGGCGCCGACCGTACGGCGAGCGCAGGATCACCACCGGTGGGCGGTCCTGGTCGACCGGGTACCAGCGGTCGGCCAGGAGCACCGCACTGTCGGGCATGGCGGTACGCAGGTCACGTTCGACGGCCACCTGGCGGCTACGTACGGGAGGCAACTTCGCCCATCGGGCGAAGAGCTTGCTGGCGACGGTCATCGGACCTCCTCGGGGAAGCGAACCTACCGCCCGGCAGGGACGATCGTGCCCAGCTTCAGTCCAGGGCTTCGACGAGGGCCGCCTTGAGGTGGGGAGGGTCGACGACATCAACGGCCACGTTGTCGGCGTCGACCCAGGCGGCGGCCTCGCTTAGCGCGGCGGCCACGTCGGCGAGTGCCGAAGGCCTGCTGATGGACACTCGCTTGGCTACCAGAGTCGAACCCGACCGCCCCGGATCCACCCGGCCGACCAGACGACCTCGGGCCAGGACAGGCATGGCGTAATAGCCGTGGACCCGCCTCGGTGCCGGGGTGTACGCCTCCAACCGGTGGGTGAAGCCGAAGAGGCGCAGGGTGCGGGCCCGGTCCCAGATCAGCGAGTCGAACGGCGACAGGAGGGTGGTGCGGTGCCTCCCCCCTTCGCCAAGGGAGCGCAGGGCTGCCGGATCGGCCCAGGCATCAGCGCGCCAGCCCTCCACCCGGACGGGAGTGAGCCCGGTGCAGTCTATGACCTCCGCCACCTGATCCCGGCGGAGGCGATAGTAGTCAGCAAGGTCGGATCGGGTGGCAACACCCATCGCCGTACCGGCCACCCCGACCAGGTGGGCGATGCAGGAAAAATCGTCGGGTTCGGGCTGCTCAGCCACGATCGGCGGTAGGGCGCGGGCGGGGAGGTCATAGACCCGCTTCCAGCCTTGGCGGGTGACGCAGATGACCTCGCCGCGGTCGAGCAACAACTCGACGGCCATCTTGATCGGCGACCAGTCCCACCACGGTCCTCCCTTCTTGGCTCCTCCGAGGGCCGAGGCGGTGAGCGGGCCCTCTTCGGCCAGGCGCTTCAGCACGGAGACGAGCAGGTCGTCGGGCGCCTCGAGGTGCCATCGGTCGGCTACCCGGTGGTGGCGGCGGCGGAACGCGAACCACGGCCAGGTGGAGACCGGCAGGATGCAGGCGGCATGGCCCCAGTACTCGTAGGTCGCCGCCGGCCGACCCGGCCCCGCCCAGCACGCACGCTCGATCGCCGTCCGACCGATGGGTCCCAAACGGGCCTCGCAGACCAATTCGTGGCTCCGGGCCAGGACCGAGATGGTGTCGAGTTGCAGGGCGCCGATCTGGTCGAGGACACCGGTAACGGAGCGGGGCCGGCGGGCGCGGCCGAGCAGTCCTTGGGCCCGCAGGGCCATGTTCCGGGCCTCGGTGGCGCTGAGCTCACCGGCCGGGAGCGGAGGCAGACGACGGGCGGGCACCGCCCGGATGCTACGGGCGTGAGGTCCGCGACGCGGTCGGCCCCTACAGTGATCGCTTCAGACGATGAGAGTTTCCGACACCGAGCGCCAGCGCGCCATCGACGAACTTGGTCGCCACCTGGCCGCCGGGCGCCTGGACGCCGACGAGTACACCGAGCGCGTGGGGGCGGCGGCGCTGGCCGTAGACCTGGGCGACCTCGACCGGCTCCTGAGCGACCTGCCCATGCTCCGGATCGCCGAACCGGGCGCCGGTCGCCGACGGACCTCCGCTTCGACCCCGGGCCGGCCCCGGTGGCAGGCCCGGGTGATCGTACTGGCCACCGTCGTCGTCCTGGCCGTCGGCATCGTCCTGGCGGTCATCGCCCAGTGGCTGGCCCTGGGCGCCCTGCTCGTCGCCTGGATGGTCGGCGCCGTGCAGGGACGGTTGTTCTCCACCCGACGTTGAACCGATCGGGACCGCAGGCATGGCTGTCCTGAGCATCGTCGCCCTGCTGGTCGGGGTGGCCGGCGCTGTGGGACGCCCGTTCCGGTTGCCGGCGTGGGCGGTCCCGGTGGCCGCCGCTGCGGTGGTGCTCGGCGCCGGGGCCATCTCGATCGGTTCCGCCGACCATGCCCTCTCGGAGCTCAGCGATCCCCTGGCTTTTCTTCTGGCCGCCGTACCCCTCGCCGTTCTCTTGGACCGGCTCGGCTTCTTCGCCGCCGTCGCCGGTCTCATCACCGCCAGGTCGAGCTCGGTTGGTGGGCTGTGGATCCTGGCCGCGCTGGTGACCACGGTGCTCAACTTGGATGCTGCGGTTGTTCTCCTCACCCCTCTGTACGTGAGCATCGCCCGCCGTCGCGGACGAGATCCCCTGCTCCTGGCCGCCCAGCCGGTGCTCCTGGCCTGCCTGGCGTCGTCCGCCCTGCCGGTGTCCAACCTCACCAACCTCATCGCCGCCGCCGTCACCGGAGCAGGAACGTCGGATTTCCTCATCCATTTGGGAATGCCGTCCCTGGTGGCGACCGCCGTCGGGTGGTGGCGGTACCGCATCCTGCTCCGACGCTCGGAGGTGACCCCCGCCGCTCTGGTCGCGCCGGTGCCCAGCGGTGGGGGGGTGCCGGAGGCGATCGGCGACGCTCAGGCCGGGGACCGCCGCCGGGCCCTGGTCGTCGGTGGCATCGTGGTGGTCGGGGTCCTGGTTGGCTTTACGATCGGTCGCCGCGCCAACCTGGCCCCGTGGGAGGTGGCCCTGGTCGGCGATGCCGCCCTCATTGCCGTGCAGCTGGGGGGCCGGCGGACGCCGCACGGTTCACTCCGATCCCTGCGCCGGGAAGCGATCCCGTGGAGAACGATCCTGGCGACGGCGATCCCGTGGAGGGCGGTGCCGGTGGGAACGGCGCTGGTCGCCGGTTCCCTGGCCGTGCTGGCCGCCGCCGCCGTCGTCCATCTCCGCGTCGATCAGCTGATCGGCGGCACCAGCATCGTCGCTCTGGCGCGCACCACCTTGGTGGCCGCCGTGGGAGCCAACGTTGTCAACAACCTCCCGGCCCTGCTCGTCGCCCTGCCTGCCACCGGCCACGGTATGACGCCGTCGCTGTGGGCCGTCCTCCTCGGGGTCAACATGGGGCCGGTGCTGGTCGTCACCGGTTCGCTGGCCAGCCTGCTCTGGCTCGACGCCCTGCATCGCCTCGGCGTCCCGGTCCGGGCCCGGGACTTCTCCCGGATCGGTGCCCAGGTGGGCCTGCCTGCCGCCCTGGCCGGGGTGGGGACCGCCCTGGCGCTGGCCGGCACCGGCGTGGTCGCTTGACCGGACCCGTTTCCGGCCACCGCAACGATGTCCCTCGGTTGCCAACGTCTCCTGGGGAGCTCAGTCAGCGTCGTGCTCGGGGGCGACCACGGCCACGAACTCCACCCGCCGGCGGATGACGAACCCAAGCCTCTCGTAGAGACGGATGGCATCGCTGTTCCAGGCCGCGACCCGCAGAAACGGCGTCTCGCCGCTCTGTCGGATGTCCTCGGCCTCCGCTGGGACGCTGACATCGCTCAAGCCGTCAGGAGCACGATCTTGCCGAACTTGGAGCCGGCGGTGAAATGGTCATAAGCCTCGGCGGCCTGCTCCAGGGCGAAGGTGGCGTGGATGGGGACGTGGACGGCACCCCGCTCGAAGAGCGGGAGCACCTGGGCCTCCATGGCCCGAGCGGCGTCGGCCTTGGCCTCCAGGGGTCGGGCCCGAAGCGTCGAGCCGTAGATCCGCCCTCGGCTGGCCATCAAGGCCCGCAGGTCGAGCTCGATGCGCCAACCCCCGCCCACGCCGATCACCGCGATGCGCCC
>JALZAH010000481.1 GCA_030948425.1 Actinomycetota bacterium | reverse complement strand
CTGGGGGGCAAGGTCGGCGTCGCACCCCGGGTGTTCCTGAAGAAGCTGGTCGGCGACATCCTCGACCGGGTCGACCAGTACGACGACTTCGACCCCCGCCGCGACTACAAGCTCACCATCACCGACGACGAGCTCACCGACATCGAACGCAACGCCCGGGCGGCCACCGGCGTCGATGAGATCGACCTCGCCTTCGGCCCGTGAGCGACGATCCCTTCGACCAGCTGCACGCGGCCGTCGCCCATCACATCGTCAACAGCCTCGGGTGGCGCTCCTTGCGGCCGCTGCAGTCCGCCGCTATCGAGTCCATCCTGGCCGGCGACCACGCCATCGCCATGGCCCCTACGGCCGGGGGCAAGACCGAGGCCGCCTTCTTCCCGCTGCTGTCACGGATGCTCAGCGAGGACTGGCGAGGGCTGACCGTGCTGTACGTGTGTCCCCTCCGGGCCCTGCTCAACAACCTTCATGTCCGTCTCGAGGGCTACGGACGCCTGGTCGGGCGAAGCGTCGGTCTCTGGCACGGCGACACCAGCCAGCCCGAACGCGACCGCCTCCTGGCCGAGCCGCCCGACATTCTCCTCACCACCCCCGAGTCGATCGAGTCGATGCTCGTCTCCCGGCGGGTCGATCATCAGCGCTGGTTCGCCGACGTGCGCTCCGTGGTCATCGACGAGGCCCACGCCTTCGCTGGCGACGACCGGGGCTGGCACCTGCTGGCTGTCCTCGAGAGGGTGAGCCGCCTCGCCGGCCGGGAGGTGCAGCGCATCGCCTTGTCGGCCACCCTCGGTAACCCTGACGAATTGCTGGCCTGGCTCACCATGACCTGTCGCCGGCCCGGCCACGTGCTCAGCCCCACGGTCGCAACCACTGGGTCGCCCGAGGTGACCCTCGACTACGTCGGCAGCCTCGACAACGCCGCCCTGGTCATCTCCCGCCTCCACCGGGGCGAGAAGCGCCTGGTGTTCGTCGACAGCCGGGCCCGGGCCGAGAAGCTGGCGGCCGCGCTGCGGACCCACGAGGTCACCACCTTCGTCTCCCACGGTTCCCTTGGCGCCGGTGAGCGCCGTAGCGCCGAGGCCGCGTTCAGCGAGGCCCGCAACTGCGTGATCGTGGCGACGTCGACGCTGGAGCTGGGAATTGACGTCGGTGATCTCGATCGGGTCATCCAGATCGACGCCCCGCCCACCGTGGCCGCCTTCCTGCAGAGGCTCGGGCGCACTGGCCGGCGGACCGACATGAGGCGCAACGCGCTCCTCCTGGCCACCAGTGACCCCGCGCTGTTGCGGGGAGCATCGATTCTGCTTCGGTGGAGCGAGGGCTACGTCGAGCCCATCACCCCGCCCCCGGACCCGTTCCACCTTGCCGCTCAGCAACTCCTTGCCCTCGCGCTCCAAGACCGTGGCGTCGGCCAGTACACCTGGACCCGCTGTCTCGGCGACCCCTTCGTTCTGGGGCCCCGGGTCGAAGCGCTGATCCCAGAGATCGTCGAGCATCTTCTCAAGGAGGGCTACCTCGACGACCAGGGAGGAGTCCTCGGCATCGGCGCCGAGGCCGAGGCTGCCTTCGGACGTAAGCACTTCATGGAGCTGCTGTCTGTCTTCACCTCCCCGCCTGTCCTGTCGGTCCGACATGGTCGAGACGAGATCGGCCTCGTCCCCGACGAGGCCCTCCTCGCCCGCCCCCCCGGGGCGGCGGCCGGTGGCGCTGCTGTCCTCACCCTCGCGGGCCGAGGCTGGCTGGTCCTCCACGTCGACTGGGCCCGGCGAATCGTCCAGGTCGAACCGACCGATGCCCCCGGCATCGCCCGCTGGAACGGCGGCGGCCAGCCTCTCGGAGCCCATGTTGCCCGAGGCATCCGCGCCGTCCTCTGCGGCACTGACCCCACCGGCGTTGAGCTCAGCGCCAGGGCTCAGTCACGCCTGGCCCAATCCAGAAACGACCATTGGTGGGCACAACCGGCCACCACGACGGTGGTCAGCGACCCGAGCGGGAAAGCGCTCTGGTGGACCTTCGCCGGCTGGAAGGCCAACCTCTGGCTCGCCGCCATCTCCAGCGCCGCCGGGCTTCGCAACAGCGTCAACCAGCTCGATGACCTCGCTATTAGCCTGGACCCAGGAGCGGAGTCCGAGACCCTGCGGGTAGCGCTGTGCGAAGCTGACCCAGCAGAGCTAGCGCTGGCCCCGTGGATCACCGCTGAAGCGATTGACGGCCTCAAATTCGCCGAATGTCTCCCCCGTGCTCGAGCTACAGAGCTAGTCGCTCGCCGTCTTGCCAATACTTCGTCGGTGGCAGTTGTCCAAGCCGAGCGACTGAGTTCGGCAATCTTGACGGCGTAGCAGCTAGGGGTCTCCGGGGTGATTTCCCGGCACACCCTGGGTGCGCCGGCCTCGATCGAGGGGCCTTCTCGTGACGGAGCTGGCTGCGGTGCGCCAGATCAACCGTGAGCTCACTGAGGCACTCTGAGCCCGGAGCGGAACACGATGAGATCCTCACCGGCCGGCACCACCCCAGACGCCTTGATGAGACTCGCACCCGCTGCGAGGGATGGACGGCAGCTACTTTCCTCGACGAGTCCGTCGGACTCACCTCTGCGGCCGAGGCCCGGTTGTCCCCCCAAACCAGGCCTTCCGCGCTCGAACCTCCCGAGAGAAAGGGAGTGGCACATGAAGCTCAGGAGCTTTCGAAGAGGTGGTGCCATCGTGTCGAGTGCAGTCGTCGCTGCCATCGTCGTCCTGATGGTCCTTGTCCCCGCGTCGGTCGAGATCGTGGCCGCTGGGGCGGCTGTTGTTGGCGCCTTGGTGGCGGTCCTCTCGTTGTTCTGGAAGCTGGGCGAAAAATCTTGAGTGAGTTGTCCCCCGTCAGGCCTGGCCCAAGGCTCGGTTCCTACAGTGGTCGCCTACGTGGGGAAGCGGCATGACAGAGTCATGTGATTCGGGTAACGCAGCCGATGGCTACCCCCGAACCGACCTAGTGCGCTGGGAAACCGACGTTCTCAGGTCGCTCGGTGTGATCGCATTCCGGGCCGCGCATCGGGTCCTTAGGAATAGAGACGACGCTGACGACATAATGCAAGCGAGCCTGGTCCGCTTGTTGGAGCGGCCCAACCGGCCTGACAACCCTGAGGCGTGGATCACCACGGTGGCCACGAATCTGGCCCTGAGGGTGCTCAGGAGGCACGCTCTTGAAGACAGAGCGAACTCCCTCTCGCGGCCACAGATGTCAGACAGCGACTTCGTTGACAGGCTTGTCGGGCGACTTCTGGTCGACGAGGTGCTCAGTTCCTTGCCGCCGCGCCAGCGGGAGGCCCTGAACCTGCGGTTCCGCGTGGACCTTCCTCAAGCCACTGTGGCGGAGGCGATGCGGCTCGGGGTCGAGTCGGTGAAGACCCACATCGAACGAGCCCGTCCAAAGGCGCTGGCGCGCTACGAGGAGCTTGCGGGCGAAGGGCGAGAGAACTGATGCCGATGAACGACGAGAACGCCGATCCTCGGTTCACCGACGATTTCTTGGACCGCCTCTACCGGCGGGCCGAGAGGATCCGCAACTTGCCGCTCAGCGAGCTGCCCAGCTCAGAGGAGGTCGGTGATGAGACCGAAGACGTGGACGTCCCAGCCTTCACCGACGATTTCTTGGACCGCCTCTACCGGCGGGCCGAGAGGATCCGCAACTTGCCGCTCAGCGAGCTGCCCCGCTCGGAGGTCGGTGATCCGAGGAAGGTAGTGCCTGATCGATATCCGATGATCGTTCTCGGCGCCGCTGTGTCGGGTCTACCGACCGGCTTGGACGCCGTCCTGAAACAGAAGCTTCGGGAAACGCTTCTTCGGATCAAGGCGTCCGCGGCGCTGGCCCTTCCAGTCGCCGATCTGATCGCCGAGCGGAGCGCACCCCGCTCCGGCCAGGTCGTGTCTGTCAAGCCGCGGCGCACCGCTGATCCGACGAACGACGAACCCTTCCCCATCCGGCTCCCGAACGGGGAGCTGCTACTCGTTGCTGGCAGCACGCGCCGCTCAACCCTGCCTCGAGAGACTCTTCGCCTCTTCCTCGCGGGTGGGGATCCATCACTTCCGGTGCCCGTCGCGGAGTATCCCGGCGCCCTCCTCTCGGATGCGCCGGAATCGGCTTCGATGTCCGAGCGCAAGCATGTTCTCGCAGTCCTCGTGGATGCGATGATCTCATTGGGGTACTCGGTGGAACACTTCGACCGGCACCTGCGTGTCGATATTGATCGTTGCACCCCCACGGTGCACCCGACCCTTGCTGAGGATGTGCGAGTCTTCGAGTGCAAGACACAGTCGGGCCGGTTCTCGGTCCTTTTCTGCGCAAGCGAGGAGTCGGGACTCAGCGTCGTCCCGGTTGGAGGGTGGCGGATGGGCGCCTCCGCCTTCACCTCCGTCTTTTCGTCCCACCACACCGCGACGTTCCGCGGCCTTGGTAGGACGACCCCATGGGACATGATCCTTCGGCAGCTACGAACCCGAGACGCCACCAGGCTCGAGCGATTGCCGGACGAGCACGAATGGGCCCTGGCGGCGAGAGGGAGCCAATCTCAGCTCGTCATGGCCGTTCCGGCCTACGATCGCGCCCAGCTGGATAGAGGACTGCTCAAGCGGCTGGCAGCACAGACCCATTTCGATGACCGTGGCGCCACGCGGCAGCAGGCGCCGGAGCGAGTTCTCATGTGGCCTCACCACGGCCCCGCCAGGGCTCGGGTGGTGAGCGGCGAGGACCGCACGGTGCGGGTGTGGGACCTCGACAGCGTTGAGCAGCTGCGCGTCCTCGAGAGTTCACACCGGCGGCGTGGCGGTGGCGTGGACCCCGCCGGCGCCCAGGTGGTGAGCGGCAGCGCCGACGGCACACTTCGAGTGTGGGACATCGACCTTCCCTCCCATGCAGGCATGAGAGCGATCGGGTTTGCCGACCGAAGTGATCACGTCATCCTTGCTTCTAAGGTGATCAGGATCCACGCCGCCGCCACCCCCTGGTCGGCGATGAGCGGGATCATGTGCACCCAGTTGAGTGCCAGGTGCGGCAACGAGACCGACGATGGCCCGTCGACGGACTCGCCCGGCGACTCCATAGAGTTGCTCGAATTCTCTGCGGCTGAGGAAATGGAGATGGCTGGCAGAGACGCTCAGCGATGAACCCGCATGGGGGCCCTCGCTGGTCCGGCGTCTGCCTCTAGCTGCGCATGCTCCGTTGCGCTCGGACGGGAACGTTCGCAACATTTGACGCGACCGCCAGCAGCCCATCGGCCAGCGGGTTCTTCGGACGCCGGACGATGTCGATGTCATGGGCGAGGCGCCGACGGCATGCCCAGCGCAGGAAGTCTCGAGCTCAGCGAGCCGGCGCGAGCCCGGTCGTGCGCCAAGCGGTCAGCGACTGGGGCGCCACGTGTCGATTCTGGCCGACGACGATGTCGTCACGATCCCACACCTCTCGCGAGCAGACCGCCCGACGGCGCGTGCACCGGAGCGCTCCCGCTCCTTCGGCCCAGCTGCCATCGGTGCCGCTCAGGTTGGGTGAACTCCGGAGAGCTGGCGAGCACACCCCGTACCTCGGCGACGCTCCAGATCTTGTCGAAGTGCTGCTCCACGAGCTCCACGACCTCCAGCGCGAGCAAAGGCTCTCGGGTCCGCGCTAGCACCACCGCAATCTGCCGCTTGAGCGTCGTCGACGTGGAGGGCATGAACATCACTTTTCTCATGCCGTGGATGCCTGCCTCCTCGCGAGCTGCGGCCTCAGTCATCGCCTCCCCCATGACCTCGACACACGGCCAGACCGCTTTGCCGAGGGACGCACGTCGCCCCGGCTTCCTGAGTACGGCATAGCCACCGATCGCGAGGATTATGAGGGACGACCACGACGGAAGACGCACCGCATTGCCCAGTCGGATGCTCCCGCCGAGGATTGCAACCGCTGGAAGTCCGACCACCATCGCCGCTGCCTGCCTGTCAGCTGCGCCCTCGACGACGTCGGCCCCGTGCCCAGCGGCGAGGCGCCACGCTTGTGGTGCGTACCCAGGACGTCGGAGTGCCTTGTCCTCTGAGAGAACAAGGCACGGTGCGATGAGACTCGCCAGCTCGGCGGTTGGAACGTCCGTCTCGTCCGTCACGAGCGATACGCGATCGTCGTTGAGACCGCTGCCGTCCGTCTCAACCCAGCGCAGCA
>JALZAH010000086.1 GCA_030948425.1 Actinomycetota bacterium | reverse complement strand
GTACCGACCCATGAGCACGACCTGGTAGGCGGAAACGGGGAAGTTGCGGTCGAGGGCCTCAGCCTGGGGCACATAGGCAACCCGGCCGCGGGCCTCGGCCGGCGACTGGCCCAGCACCTCCACCGTTCCCTCCAGCAGGGGCACGAGGCCGAGCACGGCCTTGATGAGGGTGCTCTTGCCTGCGCCGTTCGGTCCGATCAAGGCGAGGGAGCCTCCGGCCTCCACCCGCCCGGTGATGCCCTCGATGACGGGCTCGCGCCCGTAGGCGACGGTCACGCCGGACAGGATCAGAGCGGAGGAGCTCACCTTCTAAGAGTAGTTCTTACTTCTACTTTCCAGCAACCGCCTGTTCCTGTCCGGCGGGCGGCCTACCAGGTGGAGCGACGACGCCCGTAGCCGGTGAAGGCGCCGGCGATGACCAGGGCGCCGGCGATGACCAACATCCACCAGAGGGCGCCGGCGGCCAACCCCACACCACCGAAAAGCAGGGCCAGGAGCAGAAGCAACACGACGAGTCCCATGAGAACCCCTTTCGTTGACGAACAGCCCCTGTACGACCTGTTCCGGTTCCGCCCCTCCGTCAAACATGGCAGTCTCAGGCATTTGTGCTCTCAGGCGCCGTTGGCCTTGGTTCTGACTCAATCGAGGTTTGGCCCAATCGGCGCGGAGGGAACGAATGGCCCGACTCCCGAAAAAAGGAGAGCCCCGTGTACATCGGAGTGGGAACCCTCATTCTGATCATCATCCTGATCCTGATACTGACCTAGGACTATGAGCGACAAGACGACTTTCTGGTTCTACCTGGCCGCCGTGGTCTGCTTCGTGGTCGCCGCCGCCGGCGAAGGCTGGCGCTATGGTCGCCTCGGCCGCCGCGGCATCGCCCCTCGCGTCGTCCTCGTGCCCCTCGGCCTGGCCCTGTGGCTCTTCCCTCTCCTCTGGACCACCGGCAAGGCCGCCTTCTAGACGCCCGTCACGCCGGTAGGGGCAGGCAGGCCCTCGAACCAAGCTCATGCACCAGCGAGCTTCATCCGGCGACCCGCCTCAATCTCATCTTGAGGCGGATGATGGTCGGTCCTCGTTGATCTTCAGCGCGTCCTTCCTGGCGTTGAAGGCACTCACACACAGCCCCTTCGTCGTCGCTCCAGGCCGAACCTCGAGGCGGCGCAGCCGGACCAGTCGCCACTGTTCCTGCATCCGAACCCTCGTCAGGAGATCCGGATGGTTCCGCCTCCGGCCCGTACCGTGCCGATGACCGCGGCGGCATGGCCGGTGGCCCGCAGCGCAGCGGCGGCGTGGTCGGCGAGGGCGGGCTCGGCGCCGAACAACAGCCCGCCGGAGGTCTGGGCGTCGGCCAGGACGATCATCACCGCATCGTCGATCCCGCCCGCCTCCACTCGCTCACCGGCCCAGGCCAGGTTGCGGCGGGTACCGCCCGGGACGAGCCCGTCGGCGACCAGCCCCGGCACCCCGGGCAGAACCGGGATGGCGGCGGCGATCAGATCGACGTCGACATGAGAGGCCTCCGCCATGCTCCGCAGGTGGCCGAGGAGGCCGAAACCGGTCACGTCGGTGGCGCCGGTGGCGCCGGCGGCGAGGGCTTGGGCGGCCGCGTCGCGATTCAGCCGGGTCATCGATGCCACCGCGGCGGCCACCACGTCGTCGGGCGCTTTTCCAGCCTTGAGGGCGGTGGCCACCACGCCCGCGCCCAGCGCCTTTGTCAGCACGAGCGAGTCCCCGGGTCGGAGCCCGGCATTGGTGAGGATGCGGTCGGGGTGGACCTCGCCGACCATGGCCATGCCGAACTTCGGCTCGGGGTCCTCGACCGTGTGACCGCCGACGGTCACCCATCCCCCCTCGGCGGCGGCGTCGCCGGCGCCCTGGAGGACGGACAGCAGCACCTCGGTGCCCAGTTCCTCGGTGTTCCATCCGACCAGGTTGAGACCCAGGAGGGGGCGGCCGCCCATGGCGTAGACGTCGCTGACCGCGTTGGCGGCGGCGATGCGGCCCCAGGCCCGGGGGTCGTCGACGATCGGCGTGATGAAGTCGGCGGTGACGACGAGGGCACGATCGGCGTCCAGGCGCCACACCGCGGCGTCGTCGCTCGTGGACGTGCCCACGAGCAGGTCAGGATGACTCGGTAGCTCCAGGCGGCGCAGCACCTGCGCCAGCTCGCCGGGTGCGAGCTTGCAGGCTCAGCCCGCGCCGTGGCTGAACTGGGTGAGTCGTCGGGGAGGAGTAGGGACGGGGTCCGTTGCCACTGGCGCCGAATCTACCGGTGGGTCCCCGCCTACGTGGCCGGGACCCCGGCGTCGTGCCTCAGGCCTTGGCCGCCCGATCCCGGAGGTAGCTGTAGATCGTGTCGGTCATGCCCTGGACGTGGTGCTTCTTGCGGGCGTGCTCGATGACCTTGGCCTTGAGCTCCTCCTCGGAGCCGGCCCGGAGGGTGTAGCCGCAACCCACGGCCCCTGCCTTCGCACAGCTGTGTCCGTACATCGGTCTCCTTGTCGCGGGTGTGGTCTTCTCGGACGTGTCATCGAGCGCAAGGACGATGACCGACGCGAACCTGGGGCCGCACGGGGCTCGATTGCCATTCGGAGCATCGCACAGGGCCGACGGTTCCGCCGGGGGAAATCGGTGCGCCCGCCCCGGCGGAAGGGCGGGCGGAACAGCCCCAGCTCCGTTCCGCCCGTCCTTCTGCCCGGGTGGGCACACGGCCCCTCGCGACCACACCGCCTTTCGATCCGACGGGGCGGATGTGCCACGTCACCGGGGTCCGGGGCGACGCGTCCGACTCCGGAGGTCGGGTCGAGGCGCGCCGTCTCTCGACGTTGTGGACTCTATGGACGAAACGGTCAGGCGACAAGTGCCGTCGCGACCGGACGCGGTGCGACGCCAGCCGAGGACGCGTCGCACCAGCCGGGATTCGCCCACGTCCGAATCACGCATCGGAGCCCCTGAGATCTGGCTGGGGAGAGAACTCAGAGGCTCCGATCCGCGATCCGGAGCGCGGGAGCCGGGTCCCGTGCCCGTACTCAACCACGCCCGGGCCCCGTCCGTCCAAGACCGGAGACTGATGCTGCCAGAGGTGATTGCAATGATGGCTGGTGGGGGCTTGTATAGGTT
>JALZAH010000085.1 GCA_030948425.1 Actinomycetota bacterium | reverse complement strand
GATCTCGTGACCGCCGGCCTGCAGCCCGCGGGCGAGCCCGTCGACGGCCTGTTCGATCCCGCCGTACAGGTCGGGCGGGATGGGCCCCCAGGGAGGGGCGACGATGGCAATGCGCATGGTCATCGATTGAACCACGCGGGCGGCCTTGTCTCGGTCGAGCTGGTCTGATAACGCGGCCGATCAAGTGGCCGGCGGTGTCGTAGCGTGGGGGGTGTGAACACGCCTCCGGGGCCCTGGGCTCTGTCCGGAGAGTGCCTGGTCGGTGTCATCCGGCCGGGTCTAGCTGCCCTGTTGCCCACCGGCCTGCACGCCGTTCCCGGCCCCCGCCTCATTCTCGGTGTCCGGTACGACCAGTCACCGGTGGGGCCGTACCTGGAACTGGCCGTGTGCGAGCCGGCCCGCTTGGGTGGCCGGATCGGCATGTGCGTCACGACCATGGTGGTCAGCACCGTCGAGGCTCGACGCGGCGGCCGGGTCAATTGGGGCATGCCCAAGGCGCTGGGGACCCTCGACTGGTCGAGCGACGGCGACGCCCGGACGTTGGCCTGGGCCGAGCGGGGCCTCACGTTGCGGGCCACACCGGTCGGCCCCCACCTCCCGGCGTTGTTGCCCTTCCGCTCGATCCAGGTCGGCTCCGACGGACCGCTCTCGGCCACGGCGCGCCTGCGGGGACGAGCCCGGTTGGCGCGGGTGGAGGTGGTGACCGAAGTCGACGACCCGCTGGAGTGGATGGGTGGTGGCCATGCCGGGGCGATCGTGTCCAGCGCCCGGTTCGTGATGGGCGAGGCGTGCCCGGCGGCGAGCCCCCGGGCCCCACTCGGGCGCACTCGGCCGGCTCCCGAGCCTGCACTAGCGTGGGCCCCCGACTCGGGCGATTAGCTCAGCGGAAGAGCGCTGCCTTCACACGGCAGAGGTCGGGGGATCAAGACCCTCATCGCCCACGAGTAACACCGCAGGCCAGACCTTCATGACTCAGGCCCGAGTGGGCCGGGTTGATGGTGATCTCCAAGCCTGGCGGTACCAGTTCGGATTACGTGTTTGCCTCCTTCGTCTACTTCAGGCCCGGCGCGTGATCATCGTCAGGGACCTCGAGGAGCCCGAGGCGGGAGCGGGGCCGCCCGAGCCGACGACGTCGACAGCCGAAGACTCAGCGCATGTCGGTCGTGCCGGCGCTGCTCGCGGCGTCGCGTCTTTGGCGCGACGCTGGTGGTGGCCTCGATCTGGTCAAGCACCTGAGCATCGTGCTCGAACGCACTGACGAAAATGTAAGGACAACCGCGATGGGTGGATTCCGACGTGTGCTCGTGACAGCCGGGATGGTGGCACTGGCCGCTTTCGGGTGCTGGTCGTGGTACCGGCGGTGGTTGCGGCTTCGCACCGAGATCGCGTCTTCGGACAGCTCAATCGTTTCCACGCGGCTGGGGCAGGTCGAATACGGCGTGCGCGGTGACGGACCGGTGGTCCTGCACTTCCACGGCGGCAACGTCGGCCACAACGGATGGTTCTTCCTCGAGCACCTGGTCAAGACCGGCTACCAGGTGCTGACCCCCGATCGCCCCGGGTACCTCGGCACACCCATCGAGAACGGGGGCACGCCCACCGAACAGGCCGACCTCGCCGCCGCCCTGCTCGACACGCTCGGTATCGACCGTGTCGCCGTGGTCGGCCTCTCAGCCGGTGGACCCGGCGCGATCCAGTTCGCGGCACGCCACGCCGACCGTGTCGACGCACTGGTGCTGCTCTCGGCGATCTCACAGCGGACCGGGCTGTCCGAGGACCAGACCGGGAGCGCCCTCGGCCGGCTGGTGATGACGCCCCGGTTCCAGAACGTCGCGTACTGCCTCATCTTCCAGTCGATGCACCGGCTCACGGCGTCGACCTTGCAGGGGTGGGTGAAAACGGAGACCACCTACGACAAGGCCACCGGCAAGGCGCTCATCGGGAAGATCCTCGCCGACCCCGACCAGAAGGGGTACGTGCTGGCGATGGCCGATGCCATGGTCCCCGCCCTGCCCCGATTTCCCGGCGTCGGCAACGACCTCACCGTGCAGCAGAAGCTCGACGAGCTCCCACTCGGCGAGGTTGGTGCGCCGACGCTCATCGTCGGGAGCCGCAACGACGGCGACATCGGGTACGAGAACTCGGTCAACTCGCACGACAAGATTGCCAACTCCACGCTGATCACCGTCGAACAGTTCGGCCACTTCATCTGGTGGGGCGACCCATCGGTGACCCGGGAATTCGAAACGCGGATCGAGGAGTTCCTGGCCCAGCACGTGCCTGCCGCCACCTGAGCATCGGCATCCCTGCCGCAGCGCCTCCGTCCGGAGATCGCCGGCATCCACCGGGCACCTGCCGGCCTCTACGACCCGGAGCGCCTCGCCGACGGCCAGCCGGAGCTTCGCAACTCGGGCTCGGGATCCTTCGACTCAATCAGCCCTGGCCGGGACGTTCGTCTGAGACCCTCAGGCCTCCCCGTTGCAGCCAGCGATGCCGAACCCGGTCAGGGCCTGGTCGGTTTCGGTCATCACCCGGTTGAGCTCCGCCAGCTCAGCTTGCATTCGTTCCTGGTCGCCACTCTCGGCCGCGACCAGAAGATTCCGCATCTGTTGTTGGGTCACGGTGACAGACACGATGAGCGACTGCACCCTCCCCTCTTCTCCCGGGGGAGGGGGAAGGGCGCGTAGCCCGTCAGCGAGCCGGCCGAAGATCTCGGTGCCGGTCTGGGCACGCCGCGTCATCTCTGGAGTGTTGTGGACCGGATCCTGTCCCCGAGGAGCAGCCGCCAGCTCCCGCGACGCGGTCTTGCACAGGGCGCCGGCGCGGGTGTTGAAGTCCGCCTGAGCGCCTGCGTTCAAAGCGGTATCGCTCTTTGACGTCGGCGCCGGCGACCCGTCGTTGGTCGTGGGGCCGGATCCCCCGCAGGCGACGAGCAGCACGGTGAGGGCGATCGTCGTGAGAATTCGCCGCACCTTCCAGGTATCGGTCCATTTGCACCCAGCTTGAGGCCCAGGCAACCGAAGACGCGAGGCTGGGCTCTGATCGGGAACTGTTCCAGATTTGGAGGTACTCCAGTAATGGGCTAGAACTGCGGCTATGCCCGTCGAGCCATCCGTTGACCCCGCTGGGCTTCTTCGCCGGCACGACCTCCACGTGACGGCTCAGCGTCTGGCTGTCCTGGGGGCGGTGTCCGACCGACCGCACAGCACCGCCGACGACATCGACAAGCTCGTCCGAGCCGAGATCGGCGCCATTTCCCATCAGTCCGTGTACAACGCTCTCGGCACCCTCACCGACAAGGGCCTCCTGCGGCGCATCCAGCCGGCGGCGTCGCCGGCCCGCTACGAGAACCGGGTCGGTGACAACCACCACCACCTCATCTGCCGAAGCTGCCGCCGGATGGTCGATGTCGACTGCGCGGTGGGCGACACCCCGTGTCTGACGGCCGCCGACGACTCCGGCTACGAGATCGACGAAGCCGAGGTCATCTACTGGGGCCGATGTCCCGAGTGTGTCGCGGCAACTCAAGAGC
>JALZAH010000077.1 GCA_030948425.1 Actinomycetota bacterium | reverse complement strand
CGTGGGGGCCACCGTCGGTCAGGCCGGCGTGAACATCTCCGACATGGACGTCGGCCGGTCACCGGCCGGTGAGGCGGCCCTCATGGTCCTGTCCACCGACCAGCCCGTGCCCGCACCCGTGCTGGCCGAGCTGCGCAGGGCACCGGGAATCCTCCATGTCGCCACTGTCGGTGGTTAAAGCGGTATCAGGCCGGGTTTCTCGCGCTCAGTAGGGGGTAGGAGGTCACTCCATGAGAAACGACCAGGGCGAGAACGCCGACGCCACGTTGACCAACATCCTTCGAGCCATGAGCGGAACGCTCGATCCCGTCCCCGACCAGCTCACCGCCACCGCAGTCGCCGCCTACTCCTCCCGCACCATCGACAAGGAGCTCGCGGCGCTCACCTACGACTCCCTGGTCGATGACGCGCCGGCCACCCGGGTACCCGGAGGCGGACGTCACCTGTCGTTCGTAGGCCGCCATCTCTCGGTTGAGGTCGATGTGGGCAACGACGGTCTGGCGGGCCACCTCGTACCGCCTGCAGCCGCCGACGTCGAAGTGCGGTGGCCCGGCGGCAGCACCACCGTCGCCGCCGACGACCTGGGCGACTTCTCGGTGCCACCGATCCCGCCGGGACCCGTCAGCCTGTGCTGTCAGCGTCGTCCCTCGGGTGAGACCTCACCCACGGTGACCGACTGGGTCACCCTGTAGACCGGTCACCCTGTAGAGCGGTCACCCTGTAGAGCCGTCACCCTGTAGAGCCGTACTCACTCACGTCGTCAGTTCGGCTCCGGCCCGGACGTCGGCCCGGCGCAGCCGCACCTGGTTGCGCACCGGTTGGAAGGCCTCCCACTTCCCCGACGACGGCGTCCATCGCTGGCCGGCGAAGGTCACCTCCGTGATCCGGTAGGCATGGGCGTGACCCACCAGCCAGCCGGCAACAGCCCAACCTCGCTCCGCCGTCACCTCGACGCCCACCGACGACGGACCGAGCTCGCCGGTCATGGCCGCACCGAGCGTGCCGATACCGGTCACCGATCGAGGACTGGTGAAGCGACAGGCGAACCCGGCCGGAACCTCCCCAGTCAGCGCCTGGGCGAGAACCCGGGCCTCGGGCTCCCACCGGGCGTAGGCGTCGGGCGCGGCGCTGCGTTGCACGTGCTGGGCCGCCTCGGTCACGTCCATGGTCTCCCAGCCCGGCACCTCGGCCAGTGCCCCGTAGAACGATGTCGCCGCGTACCGGGGGTTGGTCAGTTGGGCCGGAGTGCCCCATCCCTGGGAGGGGCGCTGTTGGAAGAGCCCGACGGAGTCGCGGTCGCCGTAATCGAGGTTCCTCAGGCGGGACTCCTGCAGGGCGGCGGCGAGGGCCACGGTGACGGCATGGTCCGACATACCCTTGCGCTTGCCCACCGCGGCGATGGTGGCAGCGTTGGAGCCCTGGGCCAGGTCGACGGTGAACTCCGCGGTTCCCGCCGTCCCGGTACACGACGGATCGGGGTCCGCCCGTGGGGTCGAGGTACCGACCCGGGTCACCACGAGCCCGGCGACCACGACGGCGACAGCGATGGCCCCGACGGCGACCCGTCGTCGAACGCGTCTCTGCATGGCTGCGTCGAGTGTCGCATGGCTGCCGTACACAGACGGTTCACCCGCCAGTGGGGTTGTTGGCTTTCCGGTCGGATAAGTTGCCGCCCGTGCTCGGATTGCCCGATGGTGTGACCGCCTGCCTGTTCGACCTCGACGGCGTGCTGACCGATACGGCCAAGGTGCACGCCAGGGCCTGGAAGCAGATGTTCGACGACTACCTCGGCCGGCGGGCGGCGAAGACGGACGACGAGCTCGTGCCCTTCGATGCCGCCGACGACTACAACACCTACGTCGACGGCAAGCCGCGCTACGACGGGGTCAGGTCGTTCCTCGCGTCCAGGGGGATCGAGTTGCCGGAGGGCAGCTCCGACGACCCCCCCTCGGCCGAGACGGTGAGGGGCCTGGGTAACCGCAAGAACGAGCTCGTCCTCGACATCATGAAGCGTGAGGGCGTGGAGGCCTACGAAGGGTCGGTGCGATACCTGACGGCGGTCCGCGACGCCGGCCTGCGTCGGGCCGTCGTGTCGTCGAGTGCCAACTGCCACGACGTCCTCGTTGCCGCCGGCATCGCCGACTTCTTCGAGGCCCGCATCGACGGGATGGTGGCCGAGCGCGACCACCTGGCGGGAAAGCCGGCCCCCGACACCTATCTGGCCGGTGCCAAGGCATTGGGTGTGGGACCCGACCAGGCCGCCGTCTTCGAAGACGCCCTCTCCGGTGTGGCTGCCGGGCGGGCGGGCAACTTCGCCTGTGTGGTGGGCGTCGATCGGGTGGACCACGCCGACGGCCTCCGGGCCAATGGCGCCACCGTGGTGGTCACCGACCTGGCCGAATTGCTCCAGGGCCCGAGCGGCCCCCTGAGCGGGGGACAGGGCCCGAGCGCGTGATCCAGCATCCCGGGTTCCCCGTCGAGCCGTGGGCGATTCGCGAGACAGGCATCGACCTGAGGGTCATGGCCCAGAGCGAGTCGGTGCTGGCCCTCGGCAACGGCCACCTCGGACTGCGCGCCA
>JALZAH010000052.1 GCA_030948425.1 Actinomycetota bacterium | reverse complement strand
CCCCGCAGGTGACGCCGGTGGCGGGCTACCTCGGTCGGCCCGAGGGTGGTGCGCTCCCGGCCGCCGAGCATGCCATGGTCGCCGTGCGCCACGAAGACGGGGCACCCACCGTCGTGTTCGCCTGTGCCGGCACGGGGTTGCTGATGGCATGGTCGCTGACAGCTGTCGTCTCCCGGCGCCGAGCGCAGACGAGGATCAGCCTTGCCCGTGCCGTGCCGACCGGCGGTCACCTCCGGGACGGGTATCGGTAACCATTTGGGCCAGTGGGATGAGCGTTGCCAAGCGACTGCTTGCTGCGCTGGCCAGTCCCTACGGGCTGGTGTCCTTGGCGAAGAAGATGGCCTCGGGACCGTCGGCTTCGGTCGTGGCGACGCGTGTGTCGCTCCAACCGATGCTGTCGTTGAAGTTCGAGATGGACACCGAGACGACCCGGCCGGGGACGGGACCACCGAAGGCGGGCGTCGGTGGTCTCACGTTGTTGTCCGAGCACGTGCTCGTCTCCTCGACGGGTGTTCCCCATGATGCGCCCAAGGTGGTCGAGCTCAGGTGGAAGACCCTCCGGGACCCGCCGGTTACCCCCGGCGTGCAGGCCGTTGCGGTGTCGAGGTCGTAGTAATTGAGGTCGATACGCCCGTTCGTGGGCGCCACCGATACCCAGGGGAAGAACAATTGGTGGCTCGCCGCGGGGGTGGCCGCCACCACCGGGGCGGGCCAGGTGGCACCGCCATTGCCCGAGACCGAGGTGTAGATGGCGTTGCTCGTAGGTTGGGTGTCAGCCCAGCTCACCGCCATCTCCCCCTTGGTCGGATCGCAGCTTTGGCCTATCGGGCAGGGGCCGGACTCCAAGGTCAGGGCCTGTTGGATGGGGCCGCAGTTGAACGCGGTCGTCCCGAAGCCGGCACACGCCGGGGTCTGGTTGACGACGTTGCCCACGATGGCCGGGGAATTGAAGGTGAAGGTGCCCGACGCTGTGCAGGCGACGTCGACGGTCGGAGGTGTCGTGCCGTTGGAGCTCTGGGTGGCGGTGTAGTCGCCATAGGCGACGCACAGCCGGCCGTCGAGCGCCACTGCGTTTGGCTCACCGCCGCCGCCGGGCTGCTGCATGCCGGCGATGGTCTGGCCCGGGGGACTCACCGGAGTGGAGCTGCAGCCGGCACACGACGAGGAGAAACTGGCGCCGCCGTTGGTGGAGAAGGCCGCCGCCACCGCTCGGCTGTTGAACCCCTGGTTGTACCGGATCCACGAGACGTACAGGGTCCCCGGGGAGGCACTCTTGGTGTCGACACTGATGTGGGGGTACCAATCGCCGCCAGTGACTCCCGAGCCCGTCGGCCGCGGGTTGTCGGCGTTGATCAGCAACGGCGTCGACCAACTCTGGCCACCGTCGCTCGACCGGGTGAGGTACAAGAACCCGTAGTCGAAACGGCCGCCGTTTCCGATGACTCGCACCGGTGCCTGGAAGACGTAGTAGATGGTCGTACCGGACGGCGAGTAGGCCACTCCAGGCGACTGGCAGCCCGGGGTCCCTTCTCCGGTGCCGTTGGGCAGCGGGTGGACCTTGGCGTCGGCATCGTTACCGATCACCTTGATCTCCGACCACGACCCGAGGGCTCCGCCCGCGCTCGACAGGGCCAACCAGCAGTTCTGCAGGCCCGACGTCGACGGCTTGGCGTCGCGGGCGAAAGCGACGGCCAGGCTTGTCGTGTTCTGCGGGTTCACTGCCATCTGCGATGACAGGTCGAACTGGTCGGGGGCCGGGCCCGTCACCTGGACGTTCTGCGGGGCCGCCGCCGCGGGCGTAGCCAGGGCCGCCAACATGGCCACGCTCGTCAACAGCGCACCCGCGGCGCGCCTCTTACTTTTCAGCTGTCCGACGACCCCGCGCTTCCTCATGGTCACTCCCCTTCGACCGTCAATCCGGTCGCGTAACCGAACGTCAACCGGCGTATTCTGGCAAGCACGAACCCCCTGGTCAAGTGCGGGAAAGAATGCCTCCGGGCCGGTGAGGCCGAAGGGTCTTCCAGGAAAATGCCCAGCCAGGAAAAGTGACCGGCTAACGTGGCGGTGAGTCTATGGTTGCGATCGTACCGAGGGCCGCCGTGTGAACCAGTCTCCGGTCGTGAACCGGGTTCGAGGCAACCGAGCGGCGCGCCTTGTTCTCGCCCTGGGTGTGGTGGCCACGCTCCTCGCTCTTGCCGCAGCCCTCTCCGTGCCCCCCACCAGCGCCGCCGCCACCTCGGCCGGCGCGACGGTGTCCTGGGGACTCAACCGGTCCGGACAGCTCGGTGACGGTTCCACCAACACCCACAGCATTCCGGTGGCGGCATTGCCTCCTGCCGACCACGGCGTCACGACCGTGGCCGCCGGGGCCGACTTCAGTCTGGCGCTGCGATCGGATGGCTCGGTGCTGGCCTGGGGCGACAACAGCGTGGGCCAACTGGGCAACGGCACGTTCACCCCCGGCGGCACTCCGAAGGTCGTGCCCAACCTCAACAGCGTGGTCCAGCTCGCCGTCGGGACCGACGGCCGATTCGCCCTGGCTCGCACATCCAGCGGCGCCATCTTCGCCTGGGGCGATAACGCTCATGGCCAGCTCGGTCAGGATCCGGCCACCACGCCCAAGAGCCCGATCCCGATGGGTGTGACCGGGGTCGGAACCGCCATCTGGGTGGCAGCCGGCGGACGCCACAGCCTGGCTGTCAAGTCTGACGGCACGACGTTGGCCTGGGGCGACAACTCGGCTGGTCAACTCGGTGACGGAACCACGACCCAACGCCCGACGCCGGCATCCGTGAGCGGCTTGGCCGCCAACCCGACGGTGACCGCCGTGTCGGCCGGCGATGACTTCAGTCTCGCCCTGAAGGGTGGCAGCGTGATGGCGTGGGGCTCCAACACCGACGGCAGGCTGGGCGACGGCACCTACGCCCAGCGCTTGACGCCCGTGGCGGTCACCAATCCGGGACACAGTGGCGCCCTGACCGATGTCAAGGCGATCACCGCCGGGTCCAATCACAGCCTCGCGCTTCTGTCCGATGCCACGCTGGTGGCCTGGGGTAACAACGCCGCCGGCCAACTCGGGCGCGGCCGCGCCGGGGCGAGCGCCTCGGTGCCCCAAGCGGTCATGGCCTTGAGCGGTCAGCCGGCGGGCGACAGGCTCACCGGCGTGACAGCTATGGCTGGAGGGGATGGCTTCTCGGTTGCCGTCGCCGGCGGCACCGCAGTGGCCTGGGGGTCGAACCCCGACGGCGAGCTGGGCGACGGTATGCCCGTCAACCCCACGAGCGGTCAGTCGTGCTTTTGTCGCCCGAGCGTTCTGGCTGTGAACGGTGTGGCCGGGGGGGACCTCAAAAACGCATCATCGGTGGCCGCAGGGGCTTTGCACGCTCTGGCTGTCACCGCGCCTGCCTCGCCATCATCGACCACCACCACGCTGATCGGCTCGACCACGTCGACCACCATTTCGCGTGGATCCACAACGACCACGGTTGTACCGGCCTCGACCACCTCCACGACCATCGGAAGGACCACGACCACCGTTGCCGGCACGGTCGACGGGAGCAGCCGGGGTGATGACGGGGGATTCACCGTAGACCCGTCGGACGGAGGTCAGTCAGCTGACGGGCCAGGACGTTTGGGTGGACAAGCCTCGGGCGTGCTGGCGTTGACCGGCGGCGACATCGCACCATGGGGTCATCTGGCCGAGCTGGCGTTGCTCGTCGGGCTCGGCCTCCTCAGGCTCGGCCGCCGCGACCGCCAGCTACCCGGCTAACCCTTCAGCTCCGGCCCGAGCTCGACCGCCGTCGAACGACAACCAGCGCGCCGGCACCGATGCTCAGGCTCACCAGGACGACCACGACCGCCAACAGGTTTCCGGGCAAGGCTGAGGAACCCCCGGACAGGGCCAGGCCGGGCGGACTGTAGAGGTAGGCGCGCCGGCCACCAACCCCGTAGACGAGTAGCTTGCCGCAGTTGGTGCCGCACGCTCGTCCTCCCAGGCTCACGGCGTGATCGCCCGATTCTCCTGTCGGGAGAGGACTGGCGGGGGACCAGCTGACGCCGACGGGGTCGTACAGTTCCGCCGACGTGGAGCTCCCGGTGTCGTCGACATCGCTACCAAGTGCCAGCACGCGCCCGGCGCCGACACCCACCAGCGCCGGCGAATAGCGCACCGTGTTCAGGGGCGTCGTCGGGGTCCACCACCCGGCCGCGGGATCGTAGATCTCATCGAACGGAAAGGCGCCGAACTCCCCGCCGCCGACGACGAGTACCTTGCCCGTCGCCAGCAGCACGGCGGCGTGGCCCGTTCGGGGTAGTTGCAGCGGACCGGTGAGAGCCCAGGTGTTGTTGGCGGGATCGTAGAGCTCGGCCGATGTCGGGCTGAACGTCGCGCCCCCGCCCGCCCCGCCGGCAACCAGGACCCGGCCGTCGGGCAAGAGCGTCGTGGTGTGCTGGGTGCGGCGTGCGTTCAGCGCCGGGGTCGACAGCCACGCGCCACGAGCGGGGTCGTAGCGTTCGGCCGTGTCCGATCCGGGGTCGCCCCCCACAACCAGCACGGTGCCATCACGAAGACGGGTGGCGGTGTGGCCGACACGAGCCGAGGTCATGGCCGTCGTCGACCGCCACTCGCCTGAGCGAGGGTCATAGAGCTCGGCGGTCGCCAAGGCCTTGCCGGCATCGTCGTCCCCACCGGTCGCCAGGACTCGGCCGTCGGTGAGCAGCGTAAGGGTGTGAAGACTGCGAGGAACACCTAGCGGGCTGGTAGGCGTCCAAGAGCCGCCGTCGGGGTCATAGATCGCCGTGCTTCGACTGGGCCCGCCGCTCGGCGGGCTCTGGAGAGTCCTGGGCCGAGGCGGGCCACCGCCCGCCACCAGCACGCGACCGTCGGCCAGGCCCACGCCGGGCCCATCACAAGCCAGAGGGCATTCGCCAGTCTCTGCCCAGGTTCCGAGCGAGGGGACGAAGAAGGCCACGCGATCCACAGGGACTGCTGTGGAGGTGCCCGCCGACGCCACCACCGTCAGATGCGCACTGCCCTCGAGGCGTCGGGGGGTTATCGCCTTGAGCTCGGTGTCTGAGACAACAGTGAACCCCTTGGCCGGTGTATCCCCGAAGTAGACAGCACGGGCGGAGGTGAAGCCCTGGCCGGTGACCGCCACGGTGCTCCCGCCCATGCTGGTGGCGCTGGAGGGGACGACGCGGGTTACCGCCAGCCCGTCGGCGGCGGTGCGGAGGGCGAGGATGGTTCCGCCGTCGCCGACCGCCCAACCATCATTGGCGTCGGGGAAGGACACCGCGGCCAGATCCGAGTCGGTCCCGCTCGCTTGGGGGTTCCACATGCCGCCCCCGTCGGTCGTGGCGACGATCGTCCCGCCTCGGCCCACGGCCCAGCCGTTGCTGCCGTCAGGAAAGCTCACGCCGGCCAAGCCGGCGTTGGTGCCGCTGGCCTGGGAACCCCAGGTGTGGCCGCCGTCGACGGTGGCCAGGATGACCCCACCGTCGCCCACGGCGTGGCCGAACGTGCCGGTGGCGCCGCCGGACCTGCCCGAGAAGGGTGTGAACCGGACTCCGTGCAGGTTGACCAGAGGAATGTCGTGGGCCGGATTGAGAGGAAAGGTCGGCTTCCAGCCGGTGTTGTTGGCGCGCAAGATCGTAGTGTCACCTTGCGGCGCACCGACCGCATGGCCCTCGGAGGGGTCGACGAAGGACACTGCGGTCAGGTCGGGGCAGGGCATGTGTTCGCACGCCGGCTGGGCCACCCAATGCCCGCCGCCATCGGAGGTGACCAGCACCGTGCCCCTTGCCCCGACCACGTGACCGTTGCTGCGGTCGGTGAACGAGACAGAGGACAGGTCGGCGGTGACCAGATCGAACGACGACGGGGTGCACTTCACGCTCGTGGCGCACCCAACCTGGCGGGCCCAGTGCCGGCCGCCGTCGGTGGTCGCCAGGATCAGCCCCCCCGCGCCGACGGCGTGGCCGTTGGATGGATCGGTGAACACCACGGCGTTCTGGTCGGCGGTGACGCGGTCGTTCGACGACTCGGAGCACCGGGTACTCGATGTGCACGCCACCTGGCGGGCCCAGTGCCGGCCCCCGTCGGTGGTCGCCAGGATCAGCCCCCCCGCCCCGACGGCGTGGCCATTCGACGGGTCGGTGAACGAGACGCCGTTCAGCCGGCCGGTCGTCCCGCTCGATTGCGCGGACCACCGTCCCCCGGTAACCGGCGGTGGGGGCGTTGACATCGCCGACCGGGCCCCGGCCGCCCCGGCCGCCCCGGCCGCCATCACTACCGCCACGAGCGTGACGAGGAGCACGCCCAGGCCGGGCCCTCGAGGGCGACGGGAGGGGTGTCGCCGGCCGAGGGTCAGCGCCACTCGTCTCACGATCCCACTGTCGCGCGGTCTCGTCGCCGGGCGTCGTCGGCGGATAGCGTCACGGCCGAGATGACGGCGACATGACGCGGGCTGCGCGTCTGCTGGCGCCGCTGAGCGCGGCATGTGGAGCGACCTCGCTCCTGTTGGTCGTCTTGTTCGTCGTCCGCTCGGGTGCGGCGGTCGGGACCAATGTCTTCCTGACTCAGGGTGCGCCGGTGGAAGCCAATGTGATCGACGCCGACAACTCTCCTTCGGTGGCTCGCAACCCCAGGCACGACCAGGAGGTCGTGGCGACGTGGCGGGTGGATCGGCCCCAGTTCTCATCGGCCCTGGCATGGAGCGGAGATGGCGGTGCCACCTGGCATCGGCGTTCGCTGCCGCTTCCGCCCGGCAACGATCGGCCCTTTGCCCCCGACGTTGCCTTCGGACCCGACGGCACCTTGTATGTGCTCTACAGCAACCTGGAAGGCACCGGGAACGATCCCGCCAACCTGTGGCTGGCCACGTCGGTCGACGGTGGGCGGACGCTCGACGGCCCGGGCCGCATCGCTGGTCAGCTCGCGTTCCAAGCCCGGATCGCCGTTGGCGCACCCGGCGAGGTGTACGTCACCTGGCTCCAAGCCGCCGCCGTCGGCGCGCTCGAACTGCCAGGGTCCCCGAACCCGGTCGTCGCCGCCCATTCGACCGACGGCGGGCGCACGTTCTCCGATCCTGTTCCGGTGAGCGACTCCGGACGCCCGCTGGTGGGGGCGGCCAGTCCCGTCGTCGACACCAGCGGCCGGCTGCTCGTGCTCTATGAGGACTTCAAGGGTGACCGGCGCGACTTCTTGAACCTCGAAGGCCCGCCCTGGGAGCAACCTTTCGGGATGGTCCTGACCCGATCGGACGACGGCGGCCGCTCCTTTTCTGCCGGCACCGAGCTCGAGTCCGACGTGCTGGCGAGCCATCGCTTCTTGGTCTTCCTTCCCGAGTTCCCATCGCTCGCATCGGGGCCCGGGCACACGGTTTATGTCTCCTGGGCCGACAGTCGCAACGGCGACCAGGACGTGTTTCTGCGCCGTTCAGACGACGACGGGCGCACGTGGGCGCCGGCGGTTCGGGTCAACGACAACCCCGAGGGCGACGGCACCTCCCAGGACCTGCCCCGGGTGGCGGTGGCGCCCGGCGGGCGGGTCGATGTGCTCTATCTCGACCGGCGCAGGGACCGCACTCACAACCGCCTGGCCCAGGCGACCCTGGCGTCGTCCACCGACGGAGGGCGCAGCTTTTCGAGCCGTAGAGCGTCCTCCCAGTTGTTCGACTCCCAGGTTGGTTCCAGTGCCGACCCCAAATTTCCGGTCGACTTCGGGTCTCGCCTGGCGCTGTTGAGCGGCGACGGGCAGTCGCTGGCTGTCTGGACCGACACCAGGCTGGGGTCGAACCTCACCGGCCGTCAGGACATCGTCGCAGCCATCGTGCGGCGCCCCTCGACGAGCCGGGCACTGGCGATCGCGATCGTCCTGGCTGGAGCCGGGGCCGTGGGGGCCTTGGTCTCCCTCCGAACCCGGTACTCAGGCCCGGGTTCTCGACGGCTTATCGTCGGGGATCCATGAACGACCGATTGCCTCACGGTGGGCCCGCCGCCACGGTGGTCAAGCGGATGACGTCGACGACGGCGTGGACCGGCGCGGTGGCAGTGCTGTTCATGGTCGTGGCGGCCTGCACGTCTTCGACGCGACCCGACCCCCGGGGCTCGGGGGCTGGCACGACCTGGTCCGAGTTGCGGACTCAACCAAGCCCGCCGCCTCGTAGTGCCGGCGGGTTCGCGCTCCACCGGGTGAGCGGGTCAGTCGTGCTCTTCGGTGGCGTCGGTCCGGCGGCTCGGGACGGGTACGGCTCCGACGACACCTGGACCTGGGACGGCAAGGCCTGGGTCGAGCAAGATCCGCCTACCCGCCCGGTGGGCCGCAACAGCCAAGCCATGGCCGAAGCGCCCGATGGCCAGGTCGTGATGTTCGGTGGGTGCTGCGACGACGGCAGTGGCGGCGGCGTACACGACGGACCCCTCGCTGACACCTGGACCTGGGACGGACGGGACTGGACCGACCGACAACCGGCGGTGAGACCCGACGCGCGGGTCGCGGCGACGGTGGCCTACGACGGCGCCACTCGCACCGACGTGCTTTTTGGTGGCTCGGGTATCGGCGGCGACCTGGGTGACACCTGGACATGGGATGGCCGCGAGTGGAGCCGCCGGTCGCCCCCTCACAGCCCGCCCGCTCGCTCGGTGGCAGCCATGGCTTACGACGTCGGCACGCGCCGAGTGGTGCTTTTCGGGGGGTCGGGCAAGGGTGGCTACCTGGGCGACACCTGGACATGGGACGGCCGCGAGTGGACCCGTCAGTCGCCGGCCACCAGCCCCCCGGCTCGGGCCTTCCCGACCATGAGCTACGACCCGGCACTGGGTCGGGTGGTGATGATGGGCGGGACCAGCGCCGCCGGCTACCTCAACGACACGTGGACCTGGGACGGCCGGACCTGGGCCCGCCTGTCATCCGATTCTGCTCCGTCGAACAGGGCGAGCACCGCCGCCGCCCCCAATCCGGGCTCGGAGTCGCTGGTGCTCTTCGGCGGGTTCTCCGGCGAGGAGAGGCTGGGCGACACCTGGATCCTGGGGGAGTCAGGCAGTCAAGGGAAGGGCCAGTAGGTGAAGGTCGGCGGGTCCTGTTCCATAGGCGAGCACGAGGGTGCGTCCGGCGGCGGTGGCATCGAAGCTGATCGGCATGGCGATCGGCGCGCCGGCGCATGCGACATCGGCGGCGGGGTAGACGGCGAGCTCGATGTGGCCGGGGGCGATCACGATAGTGGCGCTGTCGCGACCGCCGACAAGGAGCTCGTCTCGCTGGTCGGCTCGACGCAGGCACCCCTGACCCGGCGTACCGTAGGCGAAGGAGTCGCTGTTCGTGGCCAGGGGAACGACCAGGGCCGTCGAGTTGAAGATGACGAGGGCGCTGCCGGACGGCGGCGGGGCCAGGGGAGCGGCGGGCGATGGGTCGACCTCGACGAACACCATCTGGGCGTCACCCACCGCGGTGATCGCCGCGGTGACCACCGCGGCAGTGTGGAGTTGCGGTGTGATCCAGCCGATACGGTCTGAGACCGCCGTGCTGCCGGTGCGGTAGACGGCGAAGGTCGGGTTGCCGGCGGGCACGCTCAGGTAGTCGGTGGCGTTGCCGAACGGAAGGTTTCTAACCAGGATGGCGCCATCGGCGGCGTTCGCGCCGCGGTAGACGTCGACCGTCGAAGATACGCCTGGAACAGCGAAGAGGTTCACCAATCGGAGCGAGGCGGACCCCAGTGTCGTCGGTGGGGCCGTCGTCACCGGGCCCCTCGTGGGCGGGGTGGCCACCGCAGACCCATCCCCGCCATCTGAGCACGACACACCCAAGGCGGCGATGACCAGTAGGGCAGACCAGGCCCGAACCCCTCTCAATGTGATCCGACCGCGGATGCCAGGAAACTGTCGCACGGCGATTCGAGTCGGGCCTCGAACACCGCCTGCTGACCGGCGTAGAGCGAGTCAGGGGCGGATGGAACCGAGGACGCATCGGTCAGGCGCCCGGCGAGGTCGAAGCAGGCATAGGTCACGGCCACGGCGGCAAGCGAGCCGGAAAAGGTGTTCTGAACCGTCCCCGCCAGCCTCGGCCCCGATGTCCCCGAGCCCGCGGCGGCGGCGATGAACCCGTCGTGGCGGTGACCGGTGTCCGGATTGGCGACGGGCGTTGCCGTCACCGTGAACCGCCACGACACCCCCGTCGGCACCGCACCTGCCGGGAGAGTGACGAAGCCGATGGCATAGCCACCGGGTGCTACGAAGCTGGGTCCGAGGTCGTCGCTACGCCCCGAGGTGACCACGCCTCCCAAGTCGTCGACGGCCTCAGCGGCGACCTGGATCGAGGACACCGGGGTGGAGGTGGCATTGTCCACGACCACGGGCAGTCGCACGAGGCCGGGCTGGGGTGCACCCGATGAGACCACCGAGACCTGGCCCGGCGTACCGGGGGGCAGCGGGCCGGCGAAGGTGCCCTGGAGCCGAAAGCCATTGGTGACGGGCTTCGGGGCGGGGGGTGACGGCGGGGGAGTGGGATGCCGCGAAGCGCCCGGGGCGCCACCGGTTGTCCGGCCGGTGCAGGCGCTCAGGAGGAGTACCAGTCCGATCACCGATCCCGGCCACGGCGAGCGCGCCGGGCGACGGGCCGTTCGGCAGGGTCGGCTCATAGGGCCATCGCCGTTGCATCATGCCTGCGAAAGCGTGAGCTGCAGGCAGACCTACCGTCTGAGAGAAATGCCGGGGCTTCTACGGTCGGCGACGGACTGGCGCCGGCTCCGGAACATCGCGGCGACGGAGTTGACGAGCGGTGGCGGCCGCTCCGGCGAGGAAGACCATGAGGCTGAATGCCCCCAGGGCCACGGTGAGAGCGCTCAAACCGTTCGAGCCGGGCCCACCGGCGGCGGCCACGGGCGGGGCCGGTTCGGCCACCTGCGCCCCGATCGGCGCGGCCGACAGCACTTGGAATCGCGTACGAACCTGCTTGGCGGCACCGTCGGGTGTCTGTTCGCCGAAGAAGATCACGTAATAGCCGGGCTCGGCTTGGGGGACGGTGAACGTGGTGGTGAGATTCCCCGCCTGATCGGGGTAGGCCTGAGCGATCACCGGGCCATCCGATGCGGCCCAGTGGTAGATGATGGGATCACCGGCGATCTGGGGCGAGAAACCGGAGCCGGACATCGTGATGGCCGCTCCTGGGGGAGCTGCCGGCATGCTCATGTTGACCACGGCGAGATCGGTGCAGGCGAAGGCGAGACCACCGACAGCCATCACGAGCAGCGCGATCAATCCCGCAACCAACGTCATGACTCGCCTCATGATGGCGCCTACCCTTCTCCCCCGCACGGCCTGCTCGACCGCGCATGCTGGTG
>JALZAH010000049.1 GCA_030948425.1 Actinomycetota bacterium | reverse complement strand
CCTCCGGGTACAGCGGGCGTAAGAGCAGGTCGGCGCTCACCCCAGCGTAGAAGCCGTCGACAAGGTCGACGAAGAACCGCCGGCCGCCGACTGCGTCGTAGACGCTGCCGTCGAATCCCTCATTGTTCACCCAGTTGACGCTATCGCCGAGCCTCTGCATGGGAGGTACCGGGCGACCACGGAGAGCGACCGAGTGGCCCGCACCGAGCGTGCCCCCGACCAGAGAGCGGGACGACGTGGGCGGCCACGTCGACGACGCGGAGATTCGGGAGAGGAGCGTGTGGAAGGCGCTCCCGTGAGAACCGCCGTGAGAACCATACGTTCGCGAAAACTCGGAACTGCCGGTCGCTAACGGTCAACTGCGGAGACACGTGAAGCCGCGAAAGCCCTGGTCAGGGGCCATATTGGGCACTGTCGGGCTCCAGCGGTCACCTGTGGAAAACCTCGGGAGGAGCACTACGGATCAGAAGGTGGGGGTTCGTTATCCGAGTCCGTCCCAGCGCTACCAGAAGGGAGAGGCGGGGGTCCTGCCCACGTCGAGCGGGTGGCCTCAGTCGCGGACGTGCGAGAGCACGGCGAAGCGGCGGAGGAGGGAACCTGCCTGCTGCGGGGCAGGTCCGTCGACCACGTCGTAGGCCACGGCGGTCTCGAGCGCCCGGCGAACGGCGCCCATGTCACCCCGGTCACGGCCGCGACGTAGGGCGACGGTGAGCGCCAATGGCGCCACTGCATCCTGCTGGGAGGGATCGAGGCTGTCGAAGGCAGCCATCCATTGGCACGGTGACTCGCCCGAGTCGACGAGCTCGCGCACGGCCAGGCCCGCCCCGGTCGGCTTGGGTGCGGCCGGGACATGCGCGGGCGGGGCGCAGCCGTGCCGCATGGAAGCGGCACACAGGAAGCCCATGACATAGGCGGTGTGGTACTGGGTCACAGGAGCGTACGTCGCTCGGGTCCCGGCGAACTGCGACCGGTAGCGGGCGAGCTCCGCCGCCGACCCGGGAAGGAATCCGAGCTCCTCCTCGACCGAGGTCAGCAGGTGAAACGCGAATGTCGCGGCCGGGCTCCACGCCAGGCGCAGCATGGGCCAGGTGAGGAGGATCTCCGCGGTCAGGTCGAAGTCGCCGGCGTCGAGACTGCAGGCGAGGGCAGCATCGGCGTCGGCGGCCACCGCGGCCACCGAGCGGGGAAGCGCCGGTGCACGCCCGCCCAGGTCGCTCCCGTACATGACGGCATGCGTGAACGCGTAGAAATCGAGCCGGGTGCCACCGAGGACGTCCAGGGGTCGGCCGAGCGCCGAGCGCGCCGTCAGGCCGTCGTCGGTCTGCGCAGCGTGGGTCCCGCGCCCCCACAGGCGACTCAGCCACGCCTGTTCCATGTCCCGGTGGGGGAGCCGCTCGGGGCCGAGCCCAGCCCCAGTCGCCAGGCTGGCGGCGAGGAGACGGTCGGTACCGGGGTCAGGATGGCCGAGCCGGCTGACCACCAGGTGGCCGAGGCCGTGATTGCGGGCCGACGCCGGTTCGAGGCAGACCGCGGCCAGCGTGGCATCGCGACGGGCCAGGGGGGCCAGCCGAGCGGTCACCTGCCGCACCGCTTCGGCGAGACTGTCGTCAAGGCTCTGGACCGGCGCGGCGCAGAGAAGCAGCATCGCCGTTTCTGCCACCATCTTGTCGACGAGGAGCTCCCGGACCGTGCCTGAGGTCTCCTCCGGTCCGGCGACGGGAAAGTCCGCCCCGGCCATGGCCTCGACTGTGTGGAGGGCGGTATCGAGCGCGGTGCGCAGCCGCCTGGCAAGGTCGGTCCGGCCGACCGGGTCGACGTTGACCCGGTCGGCCATCATGGACGTGTCAGTCTCCCGTTGCGGTGAGGATCTGCCGCGGGATCTCGAAATCGACCGGGATGCACCAGTCGCGGATGACCTTCGGCCCCACGACGAACGCGATGCCGGTGCCGGCCTGTGCAGCCTGGGCGCCGTACTTGGCGAGGACGCTGCCGGCGGCCTCGAAATCGATGGCCTTGGTCTCGATCAGCGCGTCGACGACTTCCTGCTCGAGCTCGGTCCGCTTGTTCCTGGGCATGGTGGCACCCTCCGGGGTTGTTCGTGCCGGCAGGGTGCCGCCACGTACGGAGTGGAGGCCGGTCGGCACGGCGGTGATACAAGCGGCGCGGCGCACGGCGGAGCCCGTCCCGCGCACGAGGGCCTCATCCCCCACGCCGCTTTCGGGGTGTGTGCCCACCGGCCGGTCGTCGCCGAGGCCCATCGGACGCAGGAATACCTGCCGACAACGAGCGGTTACGATATATCGCAACACAACAACCAACAGGAGATGAAAGCATGCACACCCATGACCACCGCCCTCCGTGGGCCCACGCCGTGACAGACCAGCCCCCCTTCCGAGGTCGTCGCGGGCAGGGTCCCCACTTCGGTGGCCCGGGCGGACCGGGATCGTTCTTCGGTCACGGCCCTCGTGCCAACCGCGGTGACATCCGAGCCGCCATCCTCGCCCTGCTCGCAGAGGCGCCGATGCACGGCTACCAGGTCATCCAGGAGATCGGCACCCGCAGCGGCGGCGTCTGGACTCCGAGCCCCGGCTCCGTCTACCCGACGCTGCAACACCTGGAGGACGAAGGCCTCATCGCCAGCGAGCAGGGCGAGGGCAAGAAGGTGTTCTCGCTCACCGAGGCCGGCCGGGCGACGAACCCCGGCGCCCGGGCCCCCTGGGAGGAAGTCGGCGTGGACGCCCGGCTCGTCGAACTGCGCGACGGCATCGGGCAGGTGGCGAACGCCGTCCGCCAGATCGCCCGGGGGGGCACTCCTGCCCAGGTCAAGGCGGCGAAGACGGTGCTCGCCGACACCCGGCGGGCGCTGTACCGGATCCTTGCCGAGGACGACGCCTGATCCGTCCCGGTCTCCCTCTGCGGGCGGTGTCTCTGCGGGGAGAGCGGCCATCTCGCTGCCAACGGCCCCCGCAGCGAACTGAGTCCACTACGCGCGTACATCGGTAGCTGATCGCTGTCGATGGACGTCCATCCTGCTACGGGCGGTGCCGTTCGTCCCGCTGCACGCGGCGCCCACTGAATTACAGGGAGGCGGGTTCGAGCGACGTAGCGGAGACGGTTACATGGCGGGGGCGGGCGAGGAGATGCCGGCGCCGCCTCGCGTGTCGGCGCCGTAGCGGCGCTGCTCCCGGCCCAGGTCCAGGGGCTGGATGGATTTACGGCCCTCGAGGGCCTCGTCGTCGAGCAGGTGGGCAGGGACGATCCATGCGATCTCGAATTCGATCCCGTCGACGTCGCGGCCGTACAGGCTCTTGGTGGTGCCGTGGTCGCTGGCGCCGACGAGCGCACGATGTTCCGACAGCACGCCGGCCAGGCGCTCGAGCTCGGCGAGGGTGTCGACCTCCCAGGCCAGGTGGTAGAGGC
>JALZAH010000649.1 GCA_030948425.1 Actinomycetota bacterium | reverse complement strand
GCCCAGGCCCGTCGGTCCATCCAGGGCCCGCACCGGTGCCGGGCCCGACCCACGCGCCGGCGGTCGAACCGGCGCCGGGGCCACTGGTCAACGTCCCCAACGTCATCTCCGCTGGGCCCTCTACCGGCGGGCTGGGAGTCACCGTCGGCACGCCCAGTGCCCCGGTGATCCACGCCACGGCCACCCCAACCTGCACCGGTGTCCAGGTGCTCAACATTGTCCTCAACACCTGCCAGACGCCGCCGGCGTCGCATCCCCCGTCACTGATCGGCGGTCTGTTGGGCGGCTTGTAATGGCGGTGTCCGGGCAGCCGAGCGGCGGTCGGTCCGGCTCCGACCGCTAGTTTCGCCGGGATGGACGCAGGTGGGATGGACCTGGGCGGAACGTGGGTGGCCAAAGAAGCCACCGACGAGCTCCGACGCCGGCTGCCCGATCCCGCCCTCGACGACGGCGCCTGGACTGACGTCACGGTGCCGGGCCACTGGAGGTCCGAGGCGGCCTTCGCGATGTTCGACGGACCCCTGCTGTATCGCCGGCACTTCGAGGTGGCCGGCCCCGGCACGGGTCGACGGTCGTGGCTTCACTTCTCGGGGATGTTCTATCAGGGCGACGTGTGGCTCGACGGGGCCTACCTCGGCGACACCGAGGGTTACTTCTTCCCTCACAGCTTCGAGGTCACCGAGAACCTGGCGGCGGGGCGGGGGCACGTCCTGGCCGTGGAGGTGGCCTGCACCCGTCCCGCAGACAGAAGGGCCAAGCGCAACCTGACAGGCATCTTCGAGCACTGGGACTGCATCGACCCGGCATGGACACCCGGCGGGATCTGGGCGCCGGTCACCCTCGACGAGACAGGACCGGTGCGGATCGTGTCGCTCCGGGTCACCTGCCGCGAAGCCAACGCGGAACGGGCCACCCTGGACCTGGAGGCCGAGATCGACACGGTTGCTTCGTCCACCGTGTCGGTGGCGACCGTTGTCGCCGCCGAGGTCGACAGGACGGTCGCGGTCGCGAGCGGGCCGGAGCCTGTCGTGGCCGAGCTGTCGACAGAGGAGACCCTGGCAGCCGGCGTCAACCGGGTCACGTGGCGGGTCCTGGTCGAACGTCCGGCCCTGTGGTGGCCCCACGCCCTGGGTGGCCAGCCCCTCCACACGGTGACGGTCTCGGTCAGCACGCCGGCCGGCTGCAGCGATCGTCGAACGGTGACGACCGGGCTGCGCCAGATCCGCATGCGCAACTTCGTGGCCAGCGTCAACGGCGAGCGATTGTTCCTCAAGGGCGTCAACTGCGGTCCGACCAGGCGAGCGCTGGCCGAGGCGACTCCCGAACAGCTGGGCGGTGACGTCGACCTGGCCCGTCAGGCGGGCCTTGACCTGATCCGGGTGCATGGCCACGTCACCCGTCCCGAGTTCTACGACGCCGCCGATCGCGCCGGGATGTTGATCTGGCAGGACCTGCCCCTGCAGTGGGGTTACGCCCGGATCCGACGTCAGGCCGCTCGCCAGGCCCGCCAGGCCGTCACCTTGTTGGCACACCATCCGTCGCTGGCCGTGTGGTGTGGTCACAACGAACCGCTGGCCGTCGACGTGGCCCCGGGCAGCGGGCCCGATCACCGAGCGGCCGCCCGTTTCCTCGCCGCCCAGATGCTGCCCACATGGAACAAGACAGCGCTGGACCGCTCCATCAGACGGGCCTTGGAGAAGGCCGACGGCAGCAGGCCAGTCGTGGCTCATTCCGGTGTGCTCCCCCACCCGGCGGGCGGAACCGACAGCCACCTGTACTTCGGCTGGTATCACGGCGCCGAGCGTGACCTGCCCCGGGCCTTGGCCCGACTGCCCATCCTGGCTCGCTTCGTCGGCGAGTTCGGCGCCCAGGCCGTACCCGCCAACGCCGCCTTCGCCCATCCCGAGCGCTGGCCAGACCTGGACTGGGACGAGCTCGGCGCCCACCACAGCCTGCAGAAGACTGTCCTCGACCGCCACGTCCCTTCCGCCGATCACGCCACGTTCGACGAGTGGCGCGCCGCCACTCAGGCGTACCAGGCCACCGTCATCCGCTTTCACATCGAGACACTCCGCCGGCTCAAGTATCGCCCCACCGGTGGGTTCTGCCAGTTCCTCCTGGCCGACGCCCAGCCGGCCATCACCTGGTCGGTCCTCGACCACGAGCGCCAACCGAAGGCCGGGTACCATGCCTTGGCCGCCGCCTGCGCTCCCGTCATCGTGGTGGCCGACCGGCCGGCAGCTGCCTACCGACCGGGTGAGACGGTTGCCCTGGCCGTGCACGTGGTCAACGATCTACGGGTGTCGATCGTCGGCACGACGACAGCAACCCTGCGCTGGCCCGGCGGTTCGAGAACATGGCGATGGTCTGGTGAGGTCGCCGCCGACGGCGTTGCCAGGGTGGGCAGGGTGATGTCCATCCTGCCGTCGCTCCTTGACTCGAAAACGGCCGAGATCACTCTGGACCTCGACTTGAGGTGGAGCCCCATGGACGGGCATCCCGCAACCGAAGACCAGGTGACCGAAGCCTTTGGGGCCAGCGGCCTCCAGGACGCCGACACCGCCCGGGACCGCCAGGGACCTCGGGCGACTGCGCACTACACGGCGACGCTGCGGAGCGGGCCGTGAACGGGGACGGGCGGTTGGACTCCAAGTGGATCCGTCCGTGAGCATGTCTCCATGACCACGTCCCCCCCGGATACGCCGGCTCCGGTCACGGGAGCGACATGGGGGGACCTGCTGGCCCGGGTCGACGTCGCCGAAGAGTGCGTGTTGGGATCCACCTTCGGATTCATGGCCTTCCACGGTGGGGTGGAGGCGGGCACCCTCCCGATCGCGCGAGCGGCAGCTGAGGTTGCCGGGGCGTCGTACTACACCGTCGACCAACCTGCGCACCTTCGCTGGCACGTTCCCTCCGCCCTGGTGGACCCGGCCCGGTCCCTCCTCCTCCGTCGCTTTCTCGATCACGTCGACGTGGTTGTTGCCCTCCACGGATACGGACGCAGGAGCCGGCCCTATGACGTGCTGATCGGAGGAGCCAACCGGCCACTTGCCGGTCTCTTCGCCGGCGAGGTCCGCCGGCGCTGTGTCGGTCTGGTGGCCATCGACGACATCGGGGCCATCCCGTCGAACTTGCGGGGAATGCACCCCGCCAACCCCGTCAACCGGCCGGTGAACGCCGGCATCCAGGTGGAGTTGCCGGTCCGAGCCCGCGTCAAGCCCCTTTCCATCCGAGTCGTCGAGGCGCTCGCAGCAACCGCCCGGCGCTGGGAGTGACCTCCGCTCGAGGTGCGAGGGGGCCGGCGCAGTTCGCCCAGGCAGGAAACCCGCACTGGGCCGGCGGAGTCCCAAGGGTGGCCATCACTGATCTCTCCGAGCGCATCGACCCGTCCCCCACGGTCGGGGACCACCACGCCGGCATAGCCGGCCCACCGATGATGCACTTCGTGCACCCTCAGCTCAGCCTCAGACCACGAACAGGCCCGAGCCGATGCCTGGGTCGGGATGGACGTGGAACGCGGTCGATGAGCAGGTCCTGGAACGCATGGGAGGCGATCGCCACGGCCGGTGACACCGACCACCGCCTGACACCTGACGATCGACACCCTCTCGAGGTGCCACAGGCGGCCCGCCGCTGATAAACCGGGCGGGTATATGGAGCGCTTCCTCTCCCCCGCCTGGTTCGACCTGGCAACCAGGGACAACGAGCCGGCTGCTGATCCCGCTGGCGTCGTGCTCCAACAGGTGGTGACCGGTGCCCCCGATGGGGAGGTGCGCTACCAGGTGATCATTGGCGACGGCCGGGCTACCATCCACATGGGGAGCCCAACCGAGGCGGACATGACCTTCACGAGTGACTACGACACCGCTGCGGCGGTCGCTTCCGGCGCCTTGTCCACCGAGACGGCGCTCAGCGAGGGTCGCATACGGGTATCAGGTGACCTGAACTGCATCGACCGCCACTCCGAGGCCTTCGCCGGTCTTGACCCCATGGCGTCTGTTCGAGCGGCTACGCGCTTCGGGTCTTCGAGCGATGACCGCTGAGCGACGCAGCCGCCTCCGGGGCTGGTACCTCCACCCGAGTGACCCGACATGTGTTCGTCACTGGGATGGGGATCGATGGGAGCGGATCAGGACCCGGCCCCCGTGGAGCATCTCGGCGGGCGACCTCGTGGTCGATGTCGTGGGTCGGTTTGAGACGTCGGCGCCGTGGGCCGGTCCGGTCGTTGAAGGCCCGGCTCCGCCAGGCACCGAGCGAGCCGCCGCCGGGGCCCTCGGCGTCGGCACCGAGCCCAAAGGGGGCCAGAGCGTGCGAGCCGGGTCCCGGGCCCACGGCGCACAGGCTGGGCACTTCCCGGCGACAGGAGCGAGAGGCGACTTCGTTTCCCGCCCGCCAGGGGCGACGTCGCGGCGTCCCCTGGCCATCGTCACCCTGATGGTGGTCGTCGGCCTGGTGACCCTGGTGACCAGTGCCGGGTGGCCCAGGCGAACATCGACGAACCAGCCCCCGATGCCCTCGGCGTTCGTCACTCGGGCCAGCACGGGATGCGCCGCCATGCTGGGGTTCAAGCGACCATCGGCGCTGCCGTCCGATCCCGTCGCGGTGAGCGCCGAGGTTGCCCAGATCACCACGTTGACCAGCCATATGCGGTCTCTGGCGTCAGCGACGGGCGCCACGACTCAGACCAACGACTGGCTGGCTTCGTGGGGTCGTTTCATCGGCGACGAGCAGAAGCGCGCCGCCGCCCTGGGTCCTCAACCCGTTCCCGCCTCGCCGCCGCCTTCCGCCTCCTCCTCAGGGGCATCGCCCGATGCCATCCCCGGCGGTGTGCACGCAGCGATCAGCGTGCCGGACCCCTACGCTC
>JALZAH010000648.1 GCA_030948425.1 Actinomycetota bacterium | reverse complement strand
CTCCCCCTTCAGCGTGGATGTCAAGCCCAAGCACGGTTCGCCCGACCACGCTCGGGACGTGGCGTTCGAGAAGATCACCAACCGGGTCCAGGGCGTGGCCATGGCCTCGGAGAAGCTGGGTCTGTAGTTCAGGAGCTGTGGTGGCGCCCGGGCCCGATGCGGCCCGGGCGCATGAGCCGCACCGCTGCGGAACACGAACGTCTCCGGTCACGAGAAGGTGAGCAATGGCCAACAGCTGGTTCGAGACCGTTGCCGAGGCGCAGCGGCGCGCCAAGAAGCGGCTCCCCAAATCGGTCTACGGGGCACTGGTCGCCGGCTCGGAGAGGGGTCTCACGGTCGAAGACAACATCGTCGCCTTCAGCGAGCTGGGCCTCGCTCCTCATGTGGCCGGCTTGTCGGCCAAGCGGGATCTGGCCACCACCGTCATGGATCAGGAGATCTCCTTCCCGGTGATCATCTCGCCTACCGGCGTGCAGGCCGTGCATCCCGACGGCGAGGTGGCCGTCGCCCGGGCGGCGGCGGCGCGAGGTACGGCGATGGGGTTGAGCTCGTTCGCCAGCAAGCCCATCGAAGATGTGGTGGCCGCCAATCCCCAGACCTTCTTTCAGATGTACTGGGTGGGTACGAGGGAACGGATCGTCGAGCGCATGGAGCGGGCCCGGTCGGCCGGCGCCGTGGGGTTGATCGCCACCTTGGACTGGTCGTTCTCCCAGGGCCGGGACTGGGGAAGTCCCTCCATACCCGAGAAGATGGACCTGAAGACCATGGTCCGCTTCGCTCCCGAGGTCCTGACGCGTCCCCGGTGGCTGCGCGACGTGGTCAGGACGGGCAAGGTCCCCGACCTGACAACCCCCAACCTCGCTCCGCAGGGCCAGAGCGGTCCCAGCTTCTTCGGGGCCTACGGCGAGTGGATGCAGACGCCACCACCCAGCTGGGACGACGTGGCGTGGCTGCGGGATCAGTGGGGCGGGCCGTTCATGCTCAAGGGGGTGACGCGCGTCGATGACGCCCGGCGGGCGGTCGATGCCGGCGTCACCGCCGTCTCCGTGTCCAACCACGGAGGCAACAATCTGGACGGCACCCCGGCGACAATCCGCGCCTTGCCGGCGGTCGCCGAAGCGGTCGGCGATCAGATCGAGGTCCTGCTCGACGGGGGCATCCGCCGGGGGAGCGACGTGGTCAAGGCCCTGGCCCTCGGCGCCCGGGTGGTGATGATCGGTCGGGCCTACCTGTGGGGCTTGGCGGCCAACGGCCAAGGTGGTGTGGAGAACGTGCTCGACATCCTGCGCGGCGGCATCGACTCTGCGGTGCTCGGACTGGGCCACGCCTCGGTCCACGAGTTGAGCCCCGCCGACCTGGTCGTACCGCCCGGTTTCACCCGGCCCCTGGGGGCCTAGCGCGTGACCCTCGATGATGTCGTGGCCTTGGCCCGCCAGGAGAACTTCCTGGCGGTGGTGTCGAGCTGGGCTACGACGTCGGTTCGAGCATGACCAGGGGGATCTCCCGACTGGTCTTGTCCTGGTAGCCGGCATAGTTCTTGTGGGCGGCGATCAGCGGCGGCCACAGGCGTGACCGTTGCTCGTCGGTGGCGATGTGGGCGTGCATGCGTTGAGCCGGTCCACCCTGAACGACGACCTCGACATCGGGGTCATCCCTGAGGTTGAGGAACCACGCCGGATGGTGATCGTCGCCGCCCCGGGAGGCGACAACGACGATGGTGGAGCCTTCCTGGAGAGGCGAGGTGAGCATGACCGACCGGCGCTGCCCGCTCTTGCGCCCCGTGGTGGTGAGCCTGATGACAGGCATGGCCGACGCCTCCCACCCGAGACGCCCACCGCTGGCGGTGAGGATCACCCGGTGGACGGCGTTCATGGTCTTGAGGGCCCGGTTGCTCGGCATGAGCTGAACCTAGTCCCGGCCGACCCGTTGAGGATCGCTCTTCTACGCTGACCACCGTGAAGATCCAGCCCCCCCGCGGGAGCTCCCTGTCGGGTATGCAGGCGGCGGCCACGGGGATCATCGCCGGCGTCGTGTCCCTGGTCGTCGCCAACCTCGCCTTCTCCGGCATGGCCCTGTTGCCGTCGGCCATCCTCACGGTCATCGTCGCCGTGGCCATCCTGTTGCTGGTGGCCACGGCCATGGTCACCTTCTCCGCACCCCTGCAGCGTCTCACCCATCGCGTCCTCGGCGATGAGGACGACGATGACGAGGAGCGCCACGGGCGGGCGGAGCGGGCGACGATTGACGAGGTGGACTCCGGTGACTCCCTTGGGTAGAAGGCTCCCATGAGTGACCAGCTGCCCGTCGTCGTCTTCGACGTCAACGAGACCCTTTCGGACCTGCAGCCCCTGTCGGTCCGCTTCGGCGATGTGGGGGCTCCGCCGTCCATGGCCAGGTTGTGGTTCACGTCGGTGCTTCGAGATGGCTTGGCGTTGGCCGCCGGGGGGTCCGCTCAGCCGTTCTCACTCATCGCCGAGGAAATCCTGCGGGCCTTGTTCACCACCGTTTCGCTCGACCGCCCCATCGACGCGGCCGTCGACCACGTCATGAGTGGGTTCATGGCCCTCGCCGTTCATCCCGACGTACCGGCCGGCGTCCGTGCTCTGCGGGCCGCTGGGCTGCGCCTGGTGACACTCTCCAACGGGTCGGCGGGAGTGGCCGAGCAGCTCCTCGGTTCCTGCGGCCTGCGCTCGGAGTTCGACCAGGTTCTGTCGGTGGAGGAGGCCGGTGTGTGGAAGCCGGCACCGGGCGCTTACCGCTACGCGGGCCGGGCGTGCGCCACCGCCGTGGCCGACATGGTCCTCGTCGCCGTCCACCCCTGGGACATCGACGGCGCCGCCCGGGCGGGGATGGCCACCGCGTGGCTGAACCGCACCGGTCTGGCCTACCCCCGCCACTTCACCCCGCCGGTCCATACCGTCGGATCGCTCGAGGACCTGGCCACCGCCCTCACTCGCTGATGGCCGCCGCCCCGGGTGGGATCATCAGGTCGGCGCCGAGGCCGCCAGCTCCCGCCTGATGGCCGCTGCGAACTGGTCGACGTCGTCGGGGGTGGTGTCGAACGAGCACATCCAACGGACCTCATGGGTCGCCGGGTCCCACTCGTAGAACGGAAACCTCCTCCGCAACCGGGTGGCCGCCTCGGGGGCCACCCGGGCGAAGACGGCGTTGACGTCGGTCGGTTGCGTCAAGGTCACCCCGTTGAGCCCGGAGACGGCGTCACGCAGGCGGGCCGCCATGGCGTTGGCGTGGTCGGCCGAACGCCACCACAGATCGCCGTCCAGCAACGCCAGCAGCTGAGCGGACACGAAGCGCATCTTTGACGCCAACTGCATGTTCATCTTGCGGAGGTAGATCAGGCCCGACGAGGCGTCGGGGTTGACGACGACGACGGCCTCGCCGAAGAGCAGGCCGTTCTTGGTGCCGCCGAACGAGACGATGTCAACACCCGCGCCGGTGGTGATGTCACCCAGGCCGGCCCCCAGGGCCACGGCGGCGTTGGCCAGGCGGGCACCGTCCACGTGCAGCCACATGCCGTGGGCGTGAGCGTGGGCGGCGATGGCCGCTACCTCAGCGACGGTATAGACGGTGCCCAGCTCGGTCGACTGGGTGATGGACACGGCGAGAGGTTGGGCCCGGTGTTCGAAGCCCCAGCCCCACGCCTGGCGGTCGATCAAATCGGGGGTGAGCTTGCCGTCGGGGGTGGCGACGGGCAGCAGCTTGATGGCGCCGACACGTTCAGGAGCGGCGTTCTCGTCGGTGTTGATGTGGGCCGACTCGGCGCACACCGCCGCCCCCCACCGGGGCAGGATCGACTGTAGGGCCAGCACATTTGCCCCGGTACCGTTGAAGACGGGGAACGTCTGGGCCTGGGGCCCGAAGTGGCCAGCCATGACCTCCCGGAGGCGGTCGGTGTAGACGTCCTCGCCGTAGGAGACCTGGTGGCCACCGTTGGCTGCAACCAGAGCAGCCAGGACCTCGGGGTGGGCGCCAGCGTAGTTGTCGGAGGCGAACCCGCGCCCGCCGACGTCGTGGAGAGCTTTCACGAGACGTCGTTGCTAGCACGTGTCATCGACCCATCCGCCGCAGCACAGCGTTGACGACGGCGGCCGCCGCCGGGCTTCCCCCCCGCTCCCCTCGATTGGTGATGCTGCGCCCGGCCAGGCCGTGGGCCGCCAGAGCCGCCTTGGATTCGGCGGCGCCGACAAAACCCACGGGCAGGGCGACGACGGCAGCCGGATCGACGAGTCCGCCATCGCAGAGGTGGAGCAGTTCGACCAGGGCGGTGGGGGCGTTGCCGATCACGAAGACAGCCCCGTTCGGCCACCGGTGGGCGGCTCGGGCCATGGCCGCCGCCGAACGGGTCGAGCCTTCGGGAGCGGTCGGAACCTCGCTCAGCAGGCACGCTGTCGGGTATCGGGTGATGCCGGCGGCCACCATCTGGGCGTCGACGACCATCGGGGCGTCGGCGCTCAGAGCCCGCTCCATGCGCCGAATCGCCGTGGCGCCGATGACGCAGGTCTCGGCGAAGGACACGTCGGCAGTGGCGTGGATGATTCGAGCGACCACGGCGGCGGGCCCATCCGGCCACGCCGAGAGATCGACGCGTTCGTGGAGGATCCGGTAGCTCTCGGTCTCGATGGGGTGGACGGGAGGTGGGGTCATGGGCGCGGCAGCCTCACCGGCGGGTCTCGGTGACGGCGTCGGTCGGGCACACCTCGATGCAGGCCAGGCACGCCGTGCAGCGCTCGTCGTCAACGGCGGGCCGACGAGGAGCGGGGTGAAGGGCGTCCTCGGGACAGGTGGCCATGCACAGGCCACAGGCCGTGCAGCGATCGTCGATGACCACCGTGGTGGCGGCGGTCACGGCAGGTAACCCCGCGGGGTGACCATCCGACCGTCGACGAAACGGGTGGTCGTCGATCCGATGATGACCATGGAGAACATCCCGACCCATGCCGGGTCGAGCTCGCCGAGGGTGGTGCGCACCACGTGCTGGTCGCTCCGGGTGGCGTTGGTGACGATCCCGACCGGCGTCGACGGCGGCCGGTGGTCGGCCAGGATGGCCACCGCAGTGGTGAACGGCTCGGTCCGGGTGGCCGAGCGGGGGTTGTACAGGGCAACCACCAGATCGGACTCGGCGACCGCCCGCATCCGGGCGGTGATCACTGCTCGCGGGGTCAAGAGATCCGACAGGCTGATGAGGGCGTGGTCATGGGCCAGGGGGGCGCCGAGCACGGCGGCGGCGGCCAGGCTGGCGGTGATGCCGGGGACGATCTCGACGGAAGGCGAACCGAACCTTGGGGCCCGCTCCAGGACCAGGGTGGCCATGGCGAAGATGCCGGCGTCGCCTGAGCACACCAGAGCCACCGCCTGTCCCGCCGCGGCCCGGCGCAGGGCCTCGTCACAGCGGTCGACCTCGGCTCCGATGGGGCTGTAGACCAGCTCGGCACCGGTGCCGACCAGGTCCCGGCACTGGGCCACGTAGACGGAGTAGCCGATGACGGCGTCGGCATGGCGGACCGCTGCGGTGGCTGCGGGGGTGCGATGTTCCACGCCTCCTGGGCCGAGCCCGACGACTCGGACCGAGCCCGCCGGTCGCTGTCGCCGGGCGACGGCGACGGTGGCCGAGGTCCCCTTGCGCTTGGTCACCACGAGCTCGGCGCCGGTTCCGGCGCCGAGCAGGGCGGCGGCCTCGGCCACGCTCGGGGTACCGACCTCGCCGGCAACGATGGGGGAGGGGTTGGGGACGGCAACGGCGGCGAGCTGGTCGGCAGTGAAGCTCCGCACGGCATGGCCGAGAGCGGTGACCACCGGATCGGCGGCCCGCCGGTCGATGGTGGCCACCAGCCCGACGGCTGATCGGTCCAGCCCGGCGTCGGCCAACGCCGCGGCCAGCAGGTCGACGGCGGCGCCGGCGGGAGCGGCGGTCGATGCTCCGATCCCGACCACCAGCGACGGGGGGCAGAGGACGACGACCCCGTCTCTGTTGGGAACCGACTTGTCGGTGACGATCACCTGGAACGGCCCGGTCCCGCCGACGAAAGGCAACGGCCAGTCGATCGCCGCGTGGACGGTGGGTGCCCGACCGTCGAGCCAGGCTCGGGATACCGCGGCGATGTCGCCGTGGGCGCAGAAACCGCGCAGCTGGTCGAGGGCAAGGAGCCCGGCGCCATCGGTGGCCGTGGTGATCACCGCTTGGGCATCGACGAGGCCGGCCACCTCAGCGGCCAGCGAGTTGGCTCCGCCAGCGTGGCCGCCGGCCAGGGACACGGCGAAGCGCCCGGCCTCGTCGACGACGACGACGGCGGGGTCGGTGTGCTTGTCGGCCAGCAATGGGGCGATGGCCCGGGTGGCGATGCCGGTGGCACAGCACAGCACCAGGCCGTCGACGTGGCCCCATTCCTCGGCGACGGTGGCGACCAGGGCACCGTGGCGGTGCCGGTAGGGAAGCCGTTCGCCCAGGGCTCGACCGGCGGCGGTGATGGAGACGGTGAGCACGTTCACCGAGGACGGCCCCAGGCAATGAACACGGGGTTGTCGGCGT
>JALZAH010000646.1 GCA_030948425.1 Actinomycetota bacterium | reverse complement strand
GGAAGAGATACTGTTCGTCGTCGTAGACGGTGAGCAGCACCACCTTGAGCTCGGGGCAGACCCGCAGGAGTTGCTCGCACAGCTCGAAACCGGTGACGGCACGCATGCGGATGTCGAGCAGGGCGACGTCGGGCTCGAGATCCACGGCCAGGCGATGGGCCTCGCCGGGGTCGGTTGTGGCGGCGACGATCTGAACCGCCTCGCCATGGGGTCGCAACATCGCCGTGAGTCCGTCCAGCACCATCTGGTGGTCATCCACCAACAGGAGTCGGATCGGACGCCGATGCGCCCCCGGCGTGGCCTGGACCATGTCCGCACCCTACGTTGGCTGAGGCGGCCGACGAGGACCGGCCTATCTACCGAAGAGGCGCGGTGGGTCGGGCCGCCGATCCCTCCGGAGCGACCAGGCCGGTCAGTGGCGGGAACAGTGACGGCGAGGTCGCGGTGGTGCTGCGCACCTGGTGAGCCAGCCGAACCAGGTGCTGGCTGAACAACAGGCCTTCGTGCAGGCCGGCCTTGGACTGTCCGGCATGACGGCGGTCGAATCGGTAGGCGAGGTTTGCGGCCCGCTGCCAGTGGCCCCGGGCCACGACCTCGAGGAGGATCTTGAACCCATTGGCTTCGAGGGTGACTCCCTCGATGATGGAGCGCTGGAAGGCGAAGAGGCCGCTCAGTGGGTCGGTCAGGGGCCGGGAGGGGGGGATGAGGGCGTGCACCAGCTGGCGACTGCCCGACGAGACCCCCCGTCGCCAGGGGTTGGACAATCCATCCGACTCGCCGGTGTCGGCGTAGCGGGTGCCGACGACCAGGTCGGCGTCGCCGCTGCGGATGGTGCGGACCAGACCGGGGACGACCTCGGGAGGGTGCTGAAGATCGGCGTCCATGACGACGATGACGTCCCCGGCGGCTGACGAGAACCCTTCCTGGACCGCCCCTCCGAGACCGCCGGGGCGACGTCCGGGGGGACGATGGTGCAGACGGATCGAGCACTCGGGGCGGTCCTGGGCGGCGACGGCCTCAGGGGTGTCGTCGTCGGAGTCGTCCACGAAGAGCACCTCCCATCCGCAGCTGTTGCCGAGGGCGTCGGCCAGTCTTTTCACCAGCAGGCCGATGTTGGGAGACTCGTTGCGCGTGGGGATCACCACGCTGACGCTCGCCGGTTTCATCGCCGTATCACGTGTGCCAACGCTGGAGAAGCTGCAGGTCCGGGCCGGTGGGAGGTGACCCAGCTGCCACGGTCGGGTCCCACCGGGGTGCATCATGATCAGAAAAGCGTACCCGCCGACCTCCGGGAGGTATAAGCGGTGCACTCCGAGGGGGACGCAACTGGTGGGTGGCGCAGCGTCCCTCGCCCGTTCACCCGTTGCGGGGATGGCGCAGAGCTCGGTTCGGCGTAGCGTTTCGGGTATGGCGTAGTTCCCTCGGAGGAGACGACGTGCCCCACAAGAAGGTCATGATGCAGCGGGCCGATCCCATGCCCGACCGCCGCCGACCGGTGATGTTGGCCATCGCCGGGGACAGCGCAGCGGGCAAGACAACGCTGACCAGGGGCCTGGTCGCCGCTCTGGGCGGCGACAACATCGCCTCGATGTGCGTGGACGACTACCACGCCTATGACCGTACGGAACGCAAAGGTCTGCCGTTCACACCTCTCAACCCGGCCTGCAACTACATGGACATCATGGAGCAGCACCTGCAGTTGCTGGCCACGGGTGAGCCCGTTCTCAAGCCTGTCTACAACCATCAGGCGGGCACCCTCGATCGACCCGTGCTGTTCACGCCGACTGAGAACGTCATCGTCGAGGGCCTCCTGCCTCTGCACAGCCGCATGGCCAGAGCCTGTTTTGATCTCAGCGTGTTCCTCGACCCGCCGGAGGACCTGCGGGTGGCCTGGAAGCTCAAGCGGGACACCGGCCAGCGGGGCTACGACGAGGCTCAGGTCCGCCAGGAGCTGGAACGGCGTGCGGCGGAGTCGGCGGCGTTCATCCGACCGCAGCGTCGACATGCGGACATCGTGGTGCGCTTCGCTCCCATCGAGGAGCGCGACGAGCACAAGAAGGGGCTGCTGAGCGCCACTGTTCTGCTCCGCCCGACGGTGTCGCACCCCGATCTCAGTCAGATCCTGACCGAGGACACCCGCCAGGCCATCCACCTGAAGCTGATGCGCGACGAGGACGGCAAGCCGGTCGACGCTCTCCACATTCACGCCTACGCCGACCGTCAGACCACCAGGAAGGTCGAGGAGGCCATCTGGGGGGATCTGGGCATCGAGCAGGCCCTGCCGGTCGATCTCGGCATCATCGAGGGCCACACCCGGAGCGAACCGCTGGCCGTCGTGCAGCTCATCCTCCTCTACCACCTCTTGGTGGGCCGCCGGGCCGACGAAGAGCTGCAGGTCACGTCCTGAGCAGAGAACGAACGTCCCGAGAAAGAGAGGGTCTGGCGATGAGCGCAGGCTACGACATCGAAGAGCACACACTGACGCGAACGGCCGAGGCACTGGTCGGCATGGGCAAAGGCATCCTGGCCGCCGACGAGAGCGTGCCCACCATCACCAAACGCCTCGAAGCGTTGGGTGTGACCTCGACCGAGGAGTCGCGGCGACGGTACCGTCAGCTGCTCTTGGGAGCGCGTGATCTGACGAGCTCGGTGAGCGGCGTGATCCTTCACGAGGAGACGCTCGGTCAGTGCGCCGACGATGGATCGACCTTCCCCGACTTCCTCGCCGCCCGGGACATCATCCCGGGAATCAAGGTGGACATTGGCACCCGACCGCTACCCGGTGCACCGGGTGAGGTGATCACTGAGGGTCTTGACGGGCTCGACAAGAAGGTGACCGCCTATGGCGACGCAGGAGCACGTTTCGCCAAATGGCGAGCCGTCCTTCGTATCGGCGACGGCCTGCCCAGCCCATGGGCGCTGCGGGCCAACGCCGACGCGCTTGCCCGCTACGCCGGCATCTGTCAGGAGGGCGGCTTGGTGCCCATCGTCGAGCCGGAGATCCTCATGGAAGGCGATCACGACCTCAATACCTGTGCGGAGGTCACCCACCGGGTCCTCGCTGAGGTCACCGGGCGCCTCATGATGGCCCGGGTCGATCTGCGAGCGATGGTGCTCAAGCCGTCGATGGTCGTCCCCGGTGTCGACGGTCCGGCGTCGTCGCTCAGCGAGGTGGCGTCAGCCACCGTGCGGTGCCTCCTCGACACCGTGCCTGCCGCCATCCCTGGCGTGGCCTTCCTGTCGGGGGGCCAACCGGTGACGTTGGCCACCGCCCATCTCAATGCCATCGCCCGCCTCGGACCCCTGCCTTGGGCCGTCACCTTCTCCTACGGTCGGGCACTGCAGAACGATCCGATGAGCCTGTGGGCCGAAGATCAGACCAACGTGGCCGGCGCCCAGGCGATCTTGGTGAGCAGGGCTGAGGCCAACGTGGCTGCCGCACATGGCCGCTCAGAAGAAGCCCTCGAGGCGTCCTCCTGAACGTCGGCAGCCGCCGACCGATCGTCTGCGAGGCAGACGGTCAGTCGGCGACGGGTTCAGCCGAGCGGTTGGTGCCAGGTCGCCGGGTGACGTCGTCCGCGGCGACCGAGCACGGGGGACAGGTCAGGTAGCACGAACGTTGGCCGCTTGCAGACCCTTGGGGCCTTCTTGCGTGTCGAACTCCACCTTTTGACCTTCGTCGAGGTTCCGGAACCCGTTGCCGGCGATGGCGCTGAAGTGTACGAACACATCAGGGCCGCCGCCATCTTGGGTAATGAAACCGAAACCCTTGTCTCCGTTGAACCATTTTACTGTGCCAGTCATGGCGATCCCTCCCTTCGAGGCCGGAGTCGACCCGAGGATCACACGGGTCGTGGCCTGGCTCGTTTCGAGCCGGAGGGAATGCCGTCCACTGCTGGTGCTTGTTGCCCTCACCTCAGACCCTACCCGACTTCGACCCTCGTTCGCTGCTCTGGCCCTCTGGGTTCCGGGGGGAGGGTTCGAACCTCCAAGCATTCGGCTCCAAAGGCCGACGTTCTGCCAATTGAACTACCCCGGACAGCCGGCGGCGTGCCGTCGCCGCGGAGCTCCAGCGTCGCACAAACTCTGGTGTGAGGTGCAAGCCACCAGGTTCGATGGTGACGGGCGGGGAACGGGGCCCGAACAGCCGATGGCCATGGACCACCGGGGGGACGCAAACCGCTAGAAAGGGTCCATGGCGACCCGATCCGAGGATGCGTCCGACGAGGCCGAAGCCGCCAACGCGCTGTGTGCTGTGGTGCTGGCGGCGGGTGAAGGGACCCGCATGCGCTCCTCTCGTCCCAAGCCGCTCCATCGACTCTGCGGGCGATCGATGGTGCTCCACGTCTTGCATGCGGTGGCCGAGATCAACCCTGAGCGGGCCGTGGTCGTGGTGGGTCACGGCGCCGAACGGGTGATCAAGGCGGTCGGCGAGCAGCCCCCCGCCGACCTTTCCATCGACTTCGTGGAGCAGCGGGTCCAGCGGGGGACCGGTGACGCCGTCCTCGTCGCTCTCAGCGCCTTTCCTGACGACCAGGGAATCGACGACGGCGGCGACATCATCGTTCTGCCCGGGGACACGCCACTGCTGCGCGCCCCCACCCTCGCCGCTTTGGTCCGCACCCACCGGCGTGCCGGTGCGGCGGCCACGGTTCTCACCGCCCACCTCGCCGACGCCACCGGCTACGGGCGCATGGTGCGGAGCCGCGATGGTCGCGTGGCGCGCATCGTCGAGCAGGCGGATGCCAGCGACGAGGAGCTTGCCATCGCCGAGATCAACACCTCGATCTATGTGTTCCGTCGCTCCGTGCTGGCCCCCGCCCTGCGGCGGTTGAACCCGGACAACGCTCAGCGCGAGTTCTATCTGACCGACACCATCAGCGTGCTCCACGATGCCGGCTACCCGGTGACCTCCATGGTCGTCGACGATCCCATGGAAGCGGCGGGAGTCAACGATCGGGCCCAGTTGGCGGTGGCCGAAGCTGAGCTGCGGGACCGAATCAACGAGCGGTGGATGCGCAGGGGGGTGACCATGATCGACCCGGAGCGGACCTACCTCGACACCACCGTTGATCTGGCCTCCGATGTGGTGCTGTATCCGGGGACCATGCTCCAAGGTCACACCGTGGTGGCCTCGGGTGCGGAGATCGGCCCGAACGCCCAGCTGGCCGACTGCACGGTGGGGGAGCAAGCGGTGGTCACCGCCACCGTTGCCCGGGCCGCGTCCATCGGTGCCGGGGCTCGGGTCGGCCCGTGGGCCGACCTGCGGGCTGGTACCAGGATTTCTGACGGTGAGGTGACGGGAGCGTGCTTCACTGGTGGACGACAGGAGGCGCGGTGATGGCGAAGAGACAGGAGCCGATGGAGCTTGTGGCCAAGCGCAAGCTCCAGCTGCTGAGCGGCCGTTCCCACGAGGCTTTGGCGGCCGACATCGCCGCCTACCTGGACCTCGAGCTTGGTGAGCCCAACCTGGTCGACTTCGCCAATGGCGAGGTTCGCCCTCGCTTCGGTGATTCGGTCCGCGGGACCGATGTGTTCATCATCCAGTCGCACTGCCGGACGCCGGGTCGGTCGGTCAACGACTCCCTGCTCGAGCAGTGGATCATGATCGACACGGCCAAGCGGGCCTCGGCCAAGCGGATCACCGCCATCTGTCCTTATTACGGTTACTCCCGCCAGGACCGCAAGTCGAAGGGTCGCGAGCCGATCACCGCCCGTTTGGTGTCGGACTTCTTCACCACCGCAGGAGCCGACCGGATCATCACCGTCGACCTCCACTCCGGGCAGATCCAGGGGTTCTTCGACGGTCCCGTCGATCACCTCACCGCCGTACCGCTCCTCACCGAGTACCTGCGTAGCCACGCACCGAGCGGGGACTTCGTGATGGTCGCCCCCGACACCGGGCGCACCAAGGTGGCCGAGCAGGCCGCCCGCCACGCCGGGGACCAGGTCGACGTGGCCAGTGTCTACAAGCGCCGGCCCAAGGACGCCGTGAACCAGGTCGAGGCCCTCGACGTCATGGGCGAGGTCGAGGGTCGCATGTGCGTGCTCATCGACGACATGATCGACACCGCAGGAACCATCTGTGCCGCAGCGGAGCTGCTCACCAAGCGGGGGGCCACCGAGGTCTGGGCCATGTGTACCCACGCCGTGCTCTCCGATCCGGCGGTGGATCGGCTCAAGAACTCGCCTATCTCCAAGGTGGTCATCACTGACACCCTGCCGCTGCCCCCCGAGAAGCAGATCGACAAGATCGAGGTCGTCTCCGTGGCCCGGATCTTCGCGGACGCCATCGATGCGGTGTTCCGGGATCAGTCGGTATCGGAGATCTTCGGCGGCGAGAACCAAACCTGATCCGGCACCTCGATGATGAGGGACTAGCATCATCGGGTCCTTCGGGGGCCCCGATTCGAACGGCGGTCCCCTGCCGGAGTCCCGAGGAGCACACGTCGATGGCCGAGATCACCCTGGTAGCCGAACCCGGAAGGGTGACCGGCACGTCCGCGTCGAGGCGCATGCGCGCCGGAGGCCGGATCCCTGCTGTCGTCTACGGCGGGGGTATGGACGCGGTGTCGGTGTCGGTGGACGCCCGCCATCTGCGCCAGGCCCTCTCCGGCGACTCCGGGGTCAACCAGTTGCTGTCTCTCGAGGTCGGCTCGGACAAGCATCTGGCCCTGGCCCGGGTCATCCAGCGCCACCCGGTCCGCAACACCGTGGTCCACCTGGACTTTCAGGTCGTCCGCCGCGACGAGGTTCTCTCCGCCGAGGTGGCCATCGTCTTGGTGGGGGAGTCCAAGTCGGTGGAACAGGAGCGCGGTGTCATCGAGCAGCCGCTTCAGTCGCTGACGGTCAACGCCACGCCGTCCACCATCCCCAACGAGATCACCGTTGACCTGGCCGGCCT
>JALZAH010000640.1 GCA_030948425.1 Actinomycetota bacterium | reverse complement strand
GACGCCAGCTTGAGGAGGTTCTTGTAGCCGGCGGTGCTCTCGGCCAGCAGGGTCAGGTGGTAGTAGAGCTTGTCCCCCGCTCCCACCTCGCCTCCGGTGTCGTCGACGCGGCCCCGGCGCACGGGCCGGTCGAGGCGACTGCCGCGGGCCATGTAGGCCACGATGCCGATGACGGGGGTGATCCCCCGGGCCCGGGCCGACCGGTAAAAGTCGAGGACGCCGTACATGTTGCCGTGGTCGGTGATCCCGATGGCCGGCTGGCCGTCGTCGGCGGCGGCGGCTATGACCTCGTCGACCCGCGACGCGCCATCGAGCATCGAGAACTCGGTGTGGGTGTGGAGGTGGCAGAAACTGCCCTCAGCCACCGGACCGGGCCTCGTGCCGATGTTCTCTCGAGAACCGTGGACCCGTTGACAACCTGGGGGGGAACGACACCGCTGTAATTCTGCCACGGTCGGGCCCACCCGTGCCTCGACTCATCCGGGTCGAGCCGCCTCCGAGGGGGCCCGCCGGCCCGCTCCCACCCCGTGGGCAGGCCTGGTTACTTCTGAGCGGTGTCGCGGAGGTAGTTGTAGATCGTGTCGGTCATGTTCTTCACGCCGTGCTTCTTCTGGGCGTGGGCGATGACCTTCGACTTGAGCTCCTCCTCGGAGCCGGCCCGCACCGTGTACCCGCAGCCTTCGGCTCCCGCCTTCTTGCAGCTGTGTTCGTAGCTCATTGGTCCCCCTGGATCGCGACTACTGGGTCGTCGGGTCTCTACCCGCTACCCGGATCATCGCACGTCGACCGCAGAAGCGTCGGTCCCCTGCTGCGGTGCGCCGTGTCGCTACAGGTACGTGCCGGGACGAGGCGTGTCGGGAGGGGGACCCGGCGGAAGGCTCCGATTGCGCATCTCGTCCAGCTGGGCCCGGGCGGCCATCTGCTGGGAGAACAGGGTGGCCTGGATCCCGTGGAACAGGCCCTCCAGCCACCCCACCAGTTGCGCCTGGGCCACACGCAACTCGGCTTCGGAGGGCGCCGCGCTTTCGAACGGGGAGGTGAGGCGGGCCAGCTCGCCGCCCAGGTCGTCGCCCAGGCAGCTCGACAGCTCCCGCACCGAGGTCTCGTAGATCTCGCGCAATCGGGTGCGGCCGGCCTCGTCGAGAGGGGCCCGTCGCACTTCTTCCAGCAGCTCTTTGGTCATGGTGCCGATGCGCAGGACCTTGGCTGGAGACTCGATCATCTCGCCGCCTCCGCCCGACGGGTCCCCGACGGCCTGGCCCTGCTCACCGTCGGGCAGTACCTCGGCGTCGGCGGGCACAGGGCCGGGTCCGGGTGCTGCCACCTGCTCGGTCCCTGGCGCCTCATTGGTCATGGCATCCGATCCTTTCGCAGCGCGGTCCTGTGTGTCAGCCCAGCCCGCAAAGTTTCAGGCCACCGCAGCCAGCAGGGGCACCAACATCTCGGCCGGGGTGAGCGAGCCGTGGCGGCTGCGCAGCCGGACGTTGCCGGTGTCGGCGGGGTCGAGGAAGGCGACGGGTTGACGCGCGGCCAGGGCCACGTCGCCCAACCGGGCCTCGATGTCGGGAGTGAGCCGGCCGCCGAACCAGCCCTCGGCCACGGCCTGGTCGCGGGTTCGCACCCACGCCTGGCCGTCGTGACAACGGCGCACCGCCGCCTCGAGGCGATCGTGGCAGCCGGCCCTGGCGTGGATCCACCGGAACCGCCCCTCACCCGACAGCAGCGACGCCAGGTCCATGACCTCGCGCCGCAGGGCGATGACGTTCTCCCCCACGTCGACCTGTCCGTGGTCGGCGCATACCACCAGGGCGGCGCCGGGAGGCAGCACGGCGATCACGTCGGCCACCAGCCGGTCGGCGGCGGTCACCTCGGCCTCGTAGTACCGACCGAGGCCGTACTCGTGGGCCACCTTGTCGACGCCGTCGTAGTAGGCGTAGACGAAGTCGGCGCCCTCGCTCAGCTCGCTCGCCACCCTCGTGACCAGGGTGGAGGGCACGCGGTACCCGAGCAGGCGGACGCCCGCCAGGTGGGCCCGGGTGAACCCCGTCTCGGCGAACTCGGCCCTGGTGATCACCGGCGGCTTGGTGCCGCCGAAAGGCTCCAGGCGTTGCATGGTCTCGGGCGGGATGGTGGTGAGAGCGTCGTCGCCCTGCATGGTCCGCCAGCGCAGGACGTTGAGGACATCGGTGCCCATCACCCGCATCCGGTACCCGACCACCCCGTGGGCGGCCGGGTGGGCAC
>JALZAH010000618.1 GCA_030948425.1 Actinomycetota bacterium | reverse complement strand
GCTCGGGGTTCGCTGAGGAGAAGTCATCGGGATTCCTGTGCATCCCATAGGAGCGCGGTCGTCATCGGCGGAACTCCGCCCCTAGGTGAGTCGGCACGAAGTGGCCTTTTGCGATGACGTCGTACTCGAACCAGGGAAAGCCCTCGTCGGCGATCTAGAGAGTCACGACCGGCCGATCAGGCCGATCGGAGGTTCTCGTTGGCCCGATTGCGGTGCCGTAGCGGGCGGTACAACGCATGGACCGCCGAGGATGGCCGTATCAGGCGGCGATGGCGGTGGTGACCGGCACGTCGAACGCGCCGAGCACACCGAGGCGCTTGAAGTTGGCCACGGTGGCCGCGAGCAGCGCCTGCAGGCGCGTCTTTCGTCGGCCCCGGTAGCGGGCCTGGCGCATGCCCAGGTCCTGGAGGTGGTCGATCTTCCGCTCGATCTTGGACCGCTGGCGCAGCAGTGCCTTCGTAGGCGGCTCCGCCTGGGCGGCGCGGGCGGCGGCAATGCGGTCGTGGTGGCGACCGACGAAGATCGAGCGCCCCTTCGTCCCTCCCACGCACTGCTCCCGCAGAGGACAGGTGGCGGTGGGGAAGACGAACCGCAGTCCGGAACGGCCCTTGTGGTCCTTGGCCTTCTTGGCGTCGGTGGTGGTCACCCCGGCGGGGCAGGTCACGGTTCCAGCCTTGGTGTCGACGGCGAAGTCGGTCTTGGGGAACCGGCCCGAGTTGGTCACCGGCGGGACCTTGGCCACCAGTTCGGCTCCCTGTTCCTCCACCGCTTCACGCACGTCGCCGTCGGAGTACGCCATGTCGCCCAGCAGGGTCTCGACCTCGACACCGTCGATGCCCTGCACCGCCTCGAGCAGCGGCACAGCGCCTTCGCCGTCGGCAGCGTTGCCGGCCCTGACCTCGACACCGAGGATCAGCTCGGAGCCCTCGTCGCCGATGACGTCGAGCTTGTGGCCGTCGAAACGTCGGGAGGCCGACTTTCGTCCGTGGCGCATCTCGGGGTCGGAGTGGGAGATGACCCGTTCACGAGCCACGCCCTGGCGGATCCCAGCCTGGCCGGCGTCATCGGCGGTGACGTCCTGGTCGATGACCTGGGCCAGCAGATCGGAGGGCTCGGTCACCAGGGGATCGTCAATGCCGGCCGCCTCCACCAGCAGGGCCATCCCGGCGGCGACGAGGTCGCCGAGGTGGGCCTTGTGGGCAGCCGGGTCCTGCCAGTCGAAGTCGGGTTTCGGCCCGCAGAACGGTTCGGTGGCGACGCGGGCCTCCTCGCTCAGGCGGTCCCCGGCCGCCCGCACCACCTGGCGGATGAAGCCCCGGATGAGCTCGTAGGTGTCGGCCACCGCTCCGGCGCCGTGCACCGGCGAGGAGTCGATGATGGCGGTGAGCTTGCCCTTGAGGATGCCTGCCTCCACCGCCTTCACCAGCGTTGCCTTGAACAACTCGGCATCGGCGTCATGGACCACCATGCGGGAACGCATGAGGCTGAAGGTCCGGGGGGCGATGCCGGTGAACTCGTCGTCGACGCCCATGGCCGCCTTCCAGTCGGCATCGACTCTGGTGCGCCTGGACGTCTCGGCGTCGGAGGTTTTGTCATGGGTGGCGCAGAGCATGGCCCGCACCATCACCGAGGGCGGGATCGAGGGGCGGCCGGTGCGCTCAGCGTAGAGGTGGGCGAAGTCGTCGTCGGTGACGATCTCATGTCCGTGATCGGCCAGGCGCTCGTAGAACGAGCCCTTGGTGACGAGGTGTCGTCGCATCACCCGAGTTTCGAGGAGGCAACCTTGGGGGGCAACCCGTCCGAGCACACGGACCTCCGGGGAAGTGGAGAACTACGTCGCTGTCATTCTCCCAAACCCGGTTCCAAATCGCGAGTACCCGGCGAGACTTTCTGCCGGCTCACCTAGAGCGTCGTCGACTCGTGGGTCCCGTAGTATGGCGTGTGAACCGGTCCCGCTCGTGGGCGGCGCCGAGGAGATCGTTACAGCCCCGACTGGTCTTCGCTCCGCTGATCTTCGCTCCGTCGGCGCCGACGAAGGGGATCCAGAGCAGGCAGGTGTGCCATGAGACGCAGGGCCCGCCGGAAGTCGCCGTTGACATACCTGGTGGTGAGGCGTCCGTGGGCCGGTTCCCACTCGCTCTGCAGGGAGCCGCGTCGGACGAGCCCGGCGCCCTTGACGTAGAAGATGTCGGCGAAATCGCACTCGACGCTGATGTCAAGGTCGATCCCCAGCTGCTGGGGCCCGTAGTTGACGAGCTCGTAGTCTTCGTGGACCCCGTGGCCCACCGTGCGGTCGAGGCGGAGATGCAAGCTGGAGGCGGCAACCTCACCGTCCGCAGTCAGGAGGCGGGGGTTCGTGAACTCGAATCGTGAGGAGAACGGTTCGATCGCCGAACTGTTCAGC
>JALZAH010000611.1 GCA_030948425.1 Actinomycetota bacterium | reverse complement strand
CACCTCGACGCCGGGGCTGGCAGCCGGGTTCGCGCCGGCGGAGCCGAAGCCCGTCCCGGGCGCCGGGGCCGACCCGAAGCCGCCCGGCGGTGCCGGCTGAGCGGGCTGACCCGGGCCGTAGCCGCCGGCATTAGGCCCGAACGGGTCGGCTGCGCCCTCCGGCGACGGCGGAACGAAGGTGAACTGGTCGTCACCGATCGATGGGTCACGGGTCACCGGGGACGTCCCGTCGGCCGTGGTCACCCGAACGTCGACCGTTCCCCGATCGTGGGCGGGCGAGCGCACCAGCAGGTGGCTGTCGTCAGGCACCTCACACGCACCTGGCTGTGCGCAGTCCAGCCGGAGGTCGCCGAAGGAGACGGTCACGGCGCCGGTGAAGCCCTGCCCCTGGATGCTGACGGGGGCGCCTCCGCTCGTCGGTCCGGAGGGGGGGACGAGGCGACGCACGACCGGGCCGAGGACGAGGGGCCGGGTCAGCGGCGGGGTCGAGGTCGACGTCGTCGTGGTCAAGGCCGAGGCGGTGGACGGCGTCGTCGTCGTGGAGCCGGGCGGGGCCATGGGGATGCGGCCCCACCACCAGGTGTCGTCGAAGTACTGGCTTCCGTGGCCGCCGAACAGCACCACCGTCCCGGTCACGGGATCGGTTGCCACGGCGGCGCTGGACCTGGCGTCGGGAGGTCCCTCGGACGGACCGTCCACCGGCTCCTCCGCCAGCCGCCAGCGGACGCCATCCCAGGTCCAGGTGTCGTCCAGGGCAGCGCCGTAGGAGCAGAACCCGCCGACCGAGGACCGGCAATCCTCTCCCGAGCTCTGGGACGTCCCGCCGAACAGCATCACCGTCCCGGTCGACGCGTCGAACCCCATGGCGGCCTCCCTGCGGGCGAGGGCGGGTGGCATCACGGCAGGGGGATCGCCCCTCGGCTTCCAGGATCTGCTGACCCAGTCCCAGCTCCACGTGTCGCCGAGCACCACATCGGCGAAGCCGCCGAAGAGCAGCATCTCCTGGCGACCCCGGTCGTACACCGTCGCCATGTCGACCCGACCACTCGGCCCGTTCGCCGATGCGTTCTGCACCTCGCTCCACGTCTGGCCGTCCCAGGACCACGTGTCATTCAGGTACCGGAAAGGGTCTGAAAGGGACCCAGGCCGCCCGACGGAGCCGCCGAAGAGCAGGACCTTGTGCTGCTTCTCGTCGTAGGCCATGGATGCCTGCTGCCGGGGTCCCGGTTCGTTGCGGCCCGGCTGCGCCTGCGGATTCTTCTGTGACCAGGAGGTCCAGCGGGAGCCGTCCCACAGCCAGGTGTCCCCCATCGACGAGCTGGATCCGTCGTCGCCGCCGAACATCACCACGTTCCGGCCGTCGAAGGCCATGGCTGCGTCGTACCGGCCAGGCGGACCGCCCCCCGCAGGGCCCGAGCTCCACGTCGAGGCGCTCCAGATCCAGGTGTCGGCGAGCGGCTCGGCCCGGCATCCGCGGCCGCCGAACAGCACGGCCTGGGAGGTGAGACCAGCGGTCATGGAGGCCTTGGACCTGGGAGTGGGGCGAGGCGCAGCGGGCGCAGGTCGCCCGCCCGCGCACGGGTCACCGGAGAGGACCCCCGTCTTCAGCGAAGGGACAGCGGTCCACGTGGGGGTGGCGGTCGCGCTCGAGCCCGACGGGGCGAAGGCCACGAGCGCGGACGCGCCCAAGGCCATCATGAGGACCGGGCCGAGGGCGCCACGCGACATGGCCAGCCTGGCCATGCGGGGGAACGGCATGACCGGGCCATAGTGGCTCATGCCGCCAGAATGCGGGAACGAGCGGCGACCGGAGGGGTCATGGAGAGGCCAAGAAGTGGGCTGATCGAGGCATGAGACGCCTGGCGCTCGTGGTCGGGGCCAGCCTTGGGCTGGCGTTGTTGGTGGGCTCCGTCGTGGCCTTCTTCGTGGGTTTCGGGACAACGGTGGGCACGAACGTCCTCGTCAACGAACCGCAGCCCATCGACGCCAACAACTCGCCGACGGTGGTGCACAACCCACGCCGCCCGGGCAACCTCGTCGTCGTCCACCGGATCGACTCCCCCGGCTTCGGCGCCCTCCTGGAGGCGAGCTTCGACGGCGGGCGCACCTGGACGTCCCGGCCCCTGCCGCTCCCCGAGGGAACCGATCGCCCCTACGCCCCTGACGCCGCCTTCGGCGCCGACGGCACGCTCTCGGTGCTGTACGTCAACCTCGAGGGTCTCGGCAACACGCCGGCCAACCTGTGGCTGGCACGCTCCGGGGACGGTGGCCGCACACTCGACCCACCGGTCCGCGTCGCCGGCAAGCTCTGCTTCCAGGCCAGGCTCGCCGTCGACCGGCGAGGCACGATCCACCTCACGTGGCTCCAGGCCAGGGAGGTCGGCCTCTTCAGCCTGGGCCCGGGCCCGAACCCCATCGTTGCCGCTCACTCCGACGACGGAGGCCGGACCTTCTCCGAACCACGCCAGATCAGCGACCCGCAGCGCCTGAGGGTGGGCGCGGCCAGCCCGGTCGTCGATGCCGCTGGTCGGCTCCACGTGCTCTACGAGGACTTCCGGGGCGATCGGCGCGACTTCGAGAACCTCGAGGGACCTCCCGCCGAGCAGCCCTTCGCCCTGGTGGTGACCCGGTCCGACGACGGGGGGCGGACGTTCTCCCCCGGCGTCGAGGCGGAGCCCGCGGTTGCCCCCATCGCGAGGTTCGTGCCGTTCCTCCCGGCCTTCCCGTCGCTGGCCGCAGGACCGGGGGGCGCGCTGTACGTGGCATGGGCCGACGGCCGGGACGGTGACAGCGATGTCTGGGTGCGCCGCTCCGACGACAGCGGCGCCACCTGGGCCCCTCCGGTGCGGGTCAACCGCAAGCCCCCGGGCGACAGCACCGTCCAGCAGCTCCCCAAGGTGGCCGTGGCGGGTGACGGCCGGGTCGACGTCCTGTTCCTCGACCGCCGCCGCGACCCGGCGAACCTCCGGACCGACGTCGTCCTGGCGTCGTCTGGCGACCTGGGCCGGTCGTTCTCCGGGCGCCGCCTGTCAGCCCGCACGTTCGACACCCGGATCGGTCCCGGGACGCCCCACGGCGATCCCGATCTCGGGAGCCGCCTGGGCCTCGACAGCCAGGTCGGCCGGACCACGGCGGTCTGGGCCGACACCCGTCTCGGCTCCCGTGACACCGGCCGGCAGGACATCGCCTTCGCCGATGTGCGCCGACTGCCGGTGTGGCCGATCGTCGTGTGGCCGGCCGTCGCCGCCCTGGCCGCGGCCGTCACGCTGGCCCTGGTGAGAAGCCGAGCGGCCCGATCTGGGAGATCCTCGCGTTCTTCAGCGCTTCTTCAGCGTGGCATGCCAGACTGAAAGTCCGGACAACGCCCGTGCCTCGAACGTCCTGGCCTTCGCGGCGGGCCGGTTCAAAGACCTCGAACAACGACAGTGCGGAGAGGGAACGATGAGCATCCACCTGACCCGGAGAATCAGATGCGCCTTTGCCATGGCGGGAGGAGGCGTGGCCGTGGCCGCGATCATCGGCATGTCCCCGGCCTTTGCCTGCACGGTCATCTCCCACATCGAGACCGGAGCCCGCCGGGCCGATCCCGGCACCGTCGTGCGGATCGAAGGGTCTGGCTTCGAGCTCCACGGGAACCCCGTCAAGGTCTACTGGGGGGGCGAGTCCGGGGCTCTGCTGAACACCGCGCCCGCTGACGACGGCAGCTTCGCCGTCGACTTCACCGTTCCGTCCAACGCCGTCCCGGGCGAGAAGTACCTGATCGAAGCGGTGCAGGAGGGCAGCCCCCTCCACACCG
>JALZAH010000599.1 GCA_030948425.1 Actinomycetota bacterium | reverse complement strand
GTGTTGGGTGCCGGGGCGTCGACCGGCGACAGGGTGACCTGCCTGGTTCCGCCGCCGCCGCCGTGGGCGGCGGACGAAGCCGCCGCCGCCGCCGCTTCGAGCCCTGACTCAGACAGATCGCTGGTGTGGGCGAAGCCGGTGGTCTCCCCGATGACGACGCGGATGCCCGCCCCCCGATCCCGACCCGAGGAGATGTCCTCGACCCGGCCGTCGTCGAGGCGGGCGGCACTGCCGCGGCGGTCCTCGACGAAGATCTCTGCGAAGTCACCACCCGTGCGCAGCGCGCGGCCGAGAACTCGCTGGACTACCGCTTCGTCGATCACCGGATCTCCTTCAGGGTCGGCACCACTTCGGGTCACCTTGGCCGGAGTCGAGGGTACCGGCATACCGTTTGGTTCGTGACTGGCAAGCTCGCTGCCCAGACCGTCGTGGAGCTGGTCGTCAGCGCCGACGACACTGCGGCCTCCCTACGGACGGGGGACGTGGACGTCCTGGCCTCCCCCCGGGTTGTCGCCCTGTGCGATCAGGCGGCCATGGAGGCCATCGCCGGTGGGCTCGACGCCGGGCAGACCTCGGTCGGCACCCGGGTCGAAAGGGACCCACGTGGCTCCGGTGGCCGTCGGCTCCACGGTTCGAGCCACCGCCACCCTCGAGCGGGTGGAGGGCGGCCCCACGGTTCCCTCAGGGCCCACCCGGTACCCTCTTGGTTCATCTGGCCCCTACCTCGCCGTCAGCCTCTGGTGGCCGACCTGCCTGCTGCCGACCTGCCCGCTGCCGACCTGCCCGCTGCCGACATGCCTGCTGATGGCCCGGCCGCCTCGGTCCTTGTCATCGAGGAGCGCCAGGCCGCTGACCGGCGGGACGGGGCGTTGGCACCCCGACCGTTGCGATGGTGGCTGGAGATCATCATCATCGCCGTGTTCTACGCGCTCTACAGCCTGGTCCGTGACATCAACGGGAGCAACCGCGAGGAGGTCACCCAGGCCACTCACAACGCCGACCGGGTAATTGCCCTCGAACGTCACCTGCACATCTTCCGCGAGGCCGCCATCCAGCACCGTTTCGTAGACCACCGGATCTTCATGGAGATCTGGGACGCCTACTACGGCACCGTGCACTTCCTGGCCGTGGTCGCCGTGTTGCTCGTGCTGTTCTTCGCCTTCCCCGGCCGCTACCGACTGTGGCGCAACATCCTGGCGCTGACCACCGCCCTGGCGCTCCTCGGCTTCGCCTTCTTCCCCCTGCTGCCGCCCCGCCTACTCGGCCCACCGTTCCACTTCCTCGACACCGTCGACGTCATCGGTGGCCTGTGGACCTTCGACAACGACACCGTGAGCCACGTGTCCAACCTCTATGCGGCCATGCCCAGCTTGCACACGGCGTGGTCGACCTGGTGCAGCCTGGCCCTGTACCCGCTCATCCGGCGACGGTGGCTGAAGCACCTGCTCCTCCTCTACCCGCTGGCCACCATCTTTTGCATCGTGATCACCGCCAATCACTACTTCGCCGACGCCGCAGGGGGCGTCATCGTGCTCGGCGGGTCCTACCTGGTGGCCCGACCGGTGACACCGTGGACGGCCAGGATGCGTCGGCAATGGCGCTCCGAGCGTCTGGGACACCCCAGGACAACTAGCGAGCCGGGCTCGCTTACGCTCTAGGGTGACCATGACCACGTCCCTGCCGGTTGCCGCGCCGCCCTCCCTGGCTGACATCGCCGTTCGGGTCGACGAGCGCATAGCCGAGGCCCTCGACCCGGACGCCCGACGTTGGGCCGGCATCGACGCCGACCTGGCTGCTCCCCTCGCCGCCCTGCGCTCGCTCGTGCTCTCCGGAGGCAAGCGCCTCCGCCCGGCGTTCTGCTACTGGGCGTTCGTGGGCATGGGTGGTGATCCCGACGATGCCGTGGTCACCGACGCCGGCTGCGCCCTCGAACTGCTCCACACCTTCGCCCTCATCCACGACGACGTGATGGACGCCTCGGCCCGCCGCCACGGCGTGGAGACCGTCCACGTGTCCTTCGCCCGCCGCCACCGAGAGCTCGACTGGCACGGCGACCCCGGGCGCTTCGGTGACAGCGTGGCCATCCTGGTCGGCGATCTGGCCTTCGTCTACGCCGACCGGTTCCTGGCCGGTGTGCCCCGCAAGGCGCTGGACGTGTGGAACGAGTTGCGTCTCGAGGTCAACATCGGTCAGTACCTCGAC